>JBEIEI010000034.1:0-17198 GCA_040382975.1 Flavobacteriales bacterium | reverse complement strand
GAATAGATATTTTAATAAATAATGGTGGTTACAGTCAGCGTTCTGAAGCAATTGAAACACCTATTGAAATTGACAGGCAGTTAATGGAAGTAAATTATTTTTCATATGTTGCTTTAACTAAAGCGGTTTTGCCGTATATGAAACGCCAAAAAGGCGGACAAATAATTGCCATTAGTAGTATTGCCGGAAAATTTGGGTTTTATTTACGTTCGTCATACAGTGCTGCAAAGCATGCATTGCATGGCTTTTTTGAGTCATTACGTTTAGAAACAGAAGGCTTTGGAATTAAAACAATATTGGTTTGTCCGGGTAAAATTAAAACTAACGTTTCGTTAAATGCCGTAACTGCAAATGGAAAAACTCATAACAAAATGGATGAGAGCCATGAAAATGCTATGAGTGCTGAGGAATGCGCAAGACTGATCATTAAAGGGATTAGGAATAATAAGGAAGAAATTTTTATTGGCGGTAAAGAGATCTTAATGATCAATATTAGACGTTTTTTTCCAAGGTTATTCTCAAAATTATTGCGAAAGCAAAGTCCGTATTAATTTTCTAATTGATAAAAGATAAATGATTTAAGACCAAAGATTAGAAGAATTATTTCTTGTATCATTCATCTTGTATCTTAAATCTCTTTATTATTGAATAAATTCTGCTTCAAACAATTCTGAAAAATTCTTTTTAAGTTTTTCTTTAATTTCGGCCATATCAACATCGCGTCCGATCTCTTTATTTAAGCTCGTAACAGCCTTGTCGTTAATGCCACACGGAATAATATTATTAAAATAATTAAGGTCGGAGTTAACGTTAAACCCCCAGCCATGCATGGTTACCCATCTACTGCAGCGAACGCCCATGGCACAAATTTTACGGGCTTTAAATTTATCTTCTGCATCTAACCAAACTCCTGTTTCACCTTTGCTTCTGCCGCTTTCAACGCCATATTCTTTTAATGTGAGAATAATAGTTTCTTCCAATAAGCGCAGATATTTATGTATATCAGTAAAAAAATTATCCAAATCTAAAATGGGGTAAGCAACCAGTTGGCCGGGCCCATGGTAGGTAATATCACCACCACGATTTATTTTGTAATAGTTAGCGTGTTTATCTAAAAGTTGTTTTTCGTTGAGGAGTAAGTTTTTTTCATCACCACTTTTTCCTAAGGTATAAACGTGAGGATGCTCAACAAACAATAGATGATTTTTTGTTGGAATTTGTTTTTCTTCCGGAAGATCTCTGTTGGAGATTTTAAGGTTAACGGTTTCATTAAATAGCTTTTCCTGATAATCCCAGCAAGCTTTGTAATCCATTAAACCTAAATCCTGAAATATGATCTTTTTATTTTGCAACTGTATATATTTTGCCACTAATTATAGCCACGAATTTCACGAATTAACACAAATTTATTTTTAGGCTTTATTAGGCATGCAGATTAGTGAAATTAGTGCAATTCGTGGCTTAAAATTTCGCGAGTGCACCTTTTAAGTGATTAATTACATTCACCTCTACCGGATCGATCCCTCTAAGATCTGCAATATCGCAGCTTATCCAATCGCCAATATTTATCAAATATAAAAACTGTTCTAATTTACTTTCGCCTTTGGCAGCAATGTCTATTACTCCACTCGAATATTTTTCGAAAATGGGTTTACAAACTTCGTAACGTTTTTTTGTACGGTTGTAATCAAAAGAAGTATGAAAAGTAACAACTACTAAATCATCATTTTTTTCTGTCCAACCTACTAATTCATTATGATTCATTTCAGGAAAAACGTGATGCCAGCAAAGCATTTTACTGTTTTCATTAATTTGCTGCCTGAATCTTACAACTGCACCTTCGCATGTGCCTAAAGAATAAATAACAGTTATCTTATTTAATAATTTTTCTGCAATTTTTTGTGATTCAATTTTTATGGCTGCGTTTTCATTATCTAAAAGTGCAATAGCTTTTTCAAGGTCGGAGAATAATGTTTTATCTGCAAAATCTTTTGCCACTAAAACTTTTATTAATTGCACTAAAGAATAACCTATACAAGAACGGGGAGGATTGCCACCCGGAATTTCAATAAAATCGAATTGATGTTGTTTTGCTAATTCTAAAACCTTTCCACCACTGGTAATACAAACAATTTGCGCTTTTTTAGAAATAGCTTGTTGCATAGCGCTTAACGTTTCTTCAGTGTTCCCTGAGTAACTTGAAACAATTAATAAAGTATTTTCATTAACGAATGCAGGTAAAAAATAATCCTTATTTATTATTATAGGCAGGGTACAAGAATCTGAAACTAATTCAGAAATTATAGTTCCGCCTATGCCAGAACCGCCAAGACCTGTAATTACAATATTTTGGATGTTTTTTGAAGGGGAAATGATTGCTTTATCTGCAATAATTTTTGCTTCTTTTAACTGTTTGGTGAAGTTTTGAACGAGTGCTTTCATTTTTGTGAATGTAAAAGTATAAATAAAATCTGTAATTAAATTATGGATAAATGGGATGAAGCGGTATTTGATCCAAAATTGTTACAGTTTGCCCTCATCTAATAAAATTTTAGTTTTTAAGATGGCTGCCATACTTAAAGAATCAGTGATTTGACCGTTCATTACCATGTTATAGGCATCGTTAAAAGGCAATTTTTTTATTTTAAGATCTTCACTTTCTTCCGGCTCAGATTCAAAAAATTCGAGATCTTGGGCTACAAATAATATGGCATACTCGGTTGTTGCTGAATTACTAGTGTGCATTCTGGCAATTTCGGTGTATTTTTTCGCAACAATTCCGGTCTCCTCTTTTAGCTCTCGTTTCGCAGAGACAAGCGGGTCTTCGTCTAACGGTCCTCCTCCTTCAGGAATTTCCCAGCTATACTGGTCTAAAGGATAGCGCCACTGGCCAACCAACCAAGTATTTTTGTCGTTATCTAAAGGAAGGACACCTATGGCTAAATTTTTAAACGTTACAACACCATATAAACCCGGTTTTCCGGCGGGATTAAGCACATCGTGTTTCGTTACTTTTATCCAGGGCGTTTCAAATTTTATTTCTGAATTAAGGGTTTTCCAGGGATTTTTTTCTTCTTGGCTCATGAGCAGTAGTTGTAGTAAGTTTGAAATGTTAAAGTTTGAACCGTTAAATTGTTAATTATGTTGTTATTTGTTGTAAATTGGTAACCAATTAAACTATATTTTCGTAAAATAAGTTAAATTATATGTATTTGGGAAACAAAAGATCTATACTAACTTTATTATTTTGTTTTACTTTTCTGCTTTTTAAGGCTCAAACCCTTTATTGGGTTGGTGGAAGCGGAAACTTTAATGATGGTAATCATTGGAGTTTATCCTCTGGTGGATCGGCTGCAAACAAAATTCCTTCTACGCTTAATGATCTTGTTTTTGATGATAATTCAACTCAAAACTTCACAAATCTTGTTGTTACAGTTGTTGGTGTAAATAATTGCAGATCATTAAAATTTACCAATGATTTTGTAAATTATACTGTTGTTGGGTCAAAGTTCACTGAAATTAATATTTCCGGTGATTTTGAATTAAATTATAAAACAGATTTTAAAACCAATTCAAAATTAGTTTTTAAGTCAGGATCATCTAACTATAATAACGTTCGTTTTAATGCTGCTCCTTATGAAGGAGACGTTGTTTTTGAGAATGGTAATTGGAATTTAAAAAACATAAATATCGCAAATGCTAATTCTTTAAATTTTAATTCAGGAAATTATAAAATTATTTCTTCATCCATTAAAACCGGCGATTTTTTTGCCAATAAAAACCACGTCAACTTCGAGGTAACACGAAGTAATTTAGATGTAAATAATCACATAGAAATTGGCAGTAATGCAGATTTTGTTTCTGATAAATTTTTGATCAAGGCTAACCAATCAAATCAGTCAAAATTCAAGATCGCTCCACAAGCAAATTTAGGTAACGACTATAAGATCATTAATTCAAATAATTCTGCCATAATGGCTTGCGGCGCAACACTTACTGCGATTGGTATTTCTTGTTCGGGCTCATGTGACGGACAATTAATATTAAACATTGATGCTTCATGTACTCCCGGCCCTTATGTTCTTCAATGGAATAACCCTTCATGTGTAACGCCAACACTTGTATCTGTTCCCACTGCGGGCACTTATACTATCTCTGGTTTATGCTCTTGCGTTGATTTTTTTGACGTGATCGTTTTTTCAGGTGCTATTCCCATTGCCTTTTCGAATGCAGCCCAGGTTGTTGGGGTATCTGCAATTAACTTTGTGCCCATTAACCCTTTAACGGTTCAGCCAAAATGTTTTGGTGATTGCAATGGATCTATAACAAGTAACATTAACGGAAGTGTTCCACCTTATACAGTTACCGTAAATGGAGGCCCCGGAATTCCCGTTGTGTCTGGTTTATCTACGTTTACAAATTTATGTGCTGGTGTAAATACATTCGTAGTTGTAGATACAAAGGGGTGTATAAGAACATTTACTAATAATTTAACTCAGCCTTTGGCTTTGAGTTCCACGTCTATCACATCCAGTGTAACTTGTAATTCTGCCTCAAACGGCTCTTTTACTCTTTCTCCAATTAACGGAACGCCCGGTTACACAGTAACTTTTACGCCCGGCGGTTCATTTACCGTTCCTGCTTCAGGCTCTGCAACATTGGGTGGTCTTTCACCCGGAATAGTAACTTTTACAGTTATTGACACAAAAAGTTGTTCTATTAATTCGAGTTTTAATATTACTCAACCCCCACCATTAACTGTTATTAAAACTCAAACAACTATAACATGCGGCGGACTTTGTACCGGCGCTGCTTCTGTTGCAGTGAGTGGAGGTACAGGCCCTTACAGTTACACTTGGGCGCCACAAGTAGGGGCGCTTGCCGGAATTACTAACCTATGTGCCGGAACACATACTGTAACCATAAAAGACGCTCAAAATTGTACAATAACTCCTCAAACGTTTACATTAACATCTCCTCCTCCAATAACAATAACCCCTACATTTACGAATGTTTCTTGTAATGGATTAACAAACGGTAGCGCGTCCGTTTCTGTAACAGGTGGAACTCCAGGTTATGTAACCACATGGATTGCAGCTGGTCCTTCTACAATTGCAGTAAACTCTGCAACAGTTAATAATTTAGGTCCGGGAAGTTATACTATTTCGGTTACAGATGCCGTTGGTTGTTCAACCACAGCCATAGTAAATATAATACAACCACCTGCACTAAGTATTACTGCTACATCACAAAGTATCACTTGTTTTGGCCTATGTAATGGTGGCGCAACTGTAACGCCTTCGGGTGGAAATGGTGCTCCATTCAGTTTTACATGGACCCCGGGCGGACAAAATGCCGCTTCAATTAGTACTTTATGTGTTGGAAGTTATACAATTGCTGTTAGAGACGCTTCAAACTGCCCAACTTCTACAGTTGTTACTATTACTCAGCCATCAAGTGTTACAGCTAATATTACAACAGGCAGTGTTAGCTGTTTTGGAGGTAATACAGGAACTATAAATGCAACGCCAACTCCCTTAGCATCAGGACCGTTCACTTTTACTTTGACTTCTTCAACCGCAACGGTGGTTGCAGCTCCACCATATATTAATTTACCGGCAGGTAATTATACTTTAACTATTGGTTACGGTGCAGGTTGTACTCAAACCTTTGCAATTATTATTGCCCAGCCGCCATCAGCTTTAGCACCTTCAATAGTTTCAACATCACTAACGTGTTTTAATAATTGTATTGGTACTTTAAATGGTAGTGCAGTGGGTGGTACTCCGGCTTACACTTTTTTATGGACAACACCAACAGGAACATTGACAGGTGCGGCTCAGGTAAATTTATGTGCAGGAAATTATACGCTTCAGGTTACAGATGCGAATAACTGTATTGCAACTCAAACAACCAATTTGGCTTCACCACCTGATATTACAATAACTATAACGCCAACGAACGTTTCATGCTTTGGCGGAACTAATGGTATTTTATCTGCAAATGTTTTAGGTGGAACGCCCGGTTATACATTAACTTGGTCTAACGGACCAATAGGTAACCCAAATACAAATTTATCTGCCGGAGTTTATACATTAACTGTTTTGGATGCAATAGGCTGTACAAAAACTCAAACAGCAACTATTACTTCCCCACAACAATTTACGGTAACTCAAAATACCACTTCTGCTTCTTGTATTGGCAATTGTGATGGATCCGTTACGGTTACAGTTTTGGGCGGAAATCCACCATATAGCTTTCAATTTAATACACTACCTGTTACAACAAATACAACAGGTATCATTAGTGGTTTATGTGTTGGTAGTTATACCGCGTCAATTACAGACGCTTCACTTTGTGTAACTTCTACCGTTATTACTATTAGTCAGCCTGCAAGTTTAACAGCTGTTTTTTCTACAGCGAGTTTAAGTTGTAACGGTGTACCTACAGGATCGATAGGTGTTGTGCTTGGCGGTCAGCCAGGGCCTTATACATTTACTTTAACATCATCTACCTCAACGGTTATTGCGCCTCCATCTTATGTTAATCTTTCAGCAGGTGTTTATACGTTAACTGTTGGCTACGGCGCCGGTTGTAGACAATCTTTCACGGTTAATATTGCGCAGCCAAATCCTTTAGTACCTTCAATTAGTTCAACTTCTATTACTTGTTTTAATGCTTGTAATGGTACACTTGCCGGAAGCGCTTTAGGAGGAACTCCTTTATATTCGTTTGTTTGGACAACACCTACAGGAACAGTTGCCGGTGGTGCGTTAGCGGGGCAATGTGTTGGAAATTATACTTTTACCGTTACTGATGCAAACGGTTGTGTTGGAACATTAACAACAAGTTTATTGCAGCCAACTGATATGACTGTTACTATTAACACAACGAGTGTTTCTTGTTTTTCTAGTTGTAATGGTGTTTTATCTGGAGTTGTATCTGGAGGAACGCCAGGGTATACGTTAAATTGGTCAAACGGTCCAACAGGTAATCCAAACGTTGGTTTATGTATAGGAAATTACACATTGATTGTTACTGATAATCAAGGTTGTACTAAATCAGCTACAGCCTCAGTAACGTCTCCGTCTTCAATTACTTTAACACAAAACACTACTTCTACTTCATGTGCAGCAAGCTGCAATGGATCTGCAACAATAACAGCTGTTGGTGGAATCGGTCCATATAATTATCAATTTAACACCTTCCCAATAATTAATAATGCTACTGGTATTATTTCCGGATTATGCGCAGGAAATTATATTGCTAGTGTAACAGATGCAAATGGTTGTTCGCAATCCATTAATTTTACCATTGTATCTCCGATTGCTTTGTCTGCTGCTATTACAGGACTACAATCAAGTTGTAACGCTTGTATCGGTGCATCAACTGTTACTGCATCAAATGGCACACCTGGATATACTTTTGTATGGACAAATTCTTTGGCGGCAACTGTTGGAACAAATGCAGCAGTTAGTTCATTGTGTCCGGGAAATTATACAGTTGTTGTAACAGATAGTCAAGGATGTACTGCTACAGCAACAGCAGGTGTTGCGCAAACCGTTAGTGTTACTGTTGTTACGGCAGGTGCGGGAATACAATGTTTTGGAGCATGCACAGGTTCAGCAACAGCAAACGCATTAGGAGGAACTTTGCCATATACCTACACATGGTCTGCAACAACACCTTCACAAACTTCACAAACAGCAACTAATTTATGCGCTGGAACATATACTGTTTTAGTTCAGGATCAATTGGGTTGTTCAAACACGGGTACTATAACCTTTACTAATCCTCTTGATATAATTATTGCACCAACTCAAACAAACGTAAATTGTTTTGGAAATTGCAATGGCGCTATTAATTCAAATGCTTCTGGTGGAACAGGTTTATTAACGTATTCTTGGAGTCCGGGATCTATTACAACTACCAATCTTAGCAACTTATGTGTTGGAACTTATACCTTAAAGGTTACCGATGCGAATGGTTGTTCAAAAACACAAATATTTAACATCACTTCTACACCTTCTATTTCTGCAACATTCACAACAACTAATCCTTCTGCATGTATCGTTAATAACGGAAGTATTTGTGTAACGCCAAGCGGTGGTCCAAGTGGTGGTGCTGGTCCTTATACTTTTGCGTGGAGTCCTGCGGGTGGAGTTGGTGGAACTACAAGTTGCTATTCAAGTTTGTTAGCCGGCCCGTATACAGTAACTATTACCGATGGAGCTTGTTCAACAACGGTTGCAGCAGTTTTAACTAACCCGGCCGGACCAACATTAACGATTAACAATCAATCAGTAACTTGTTTTGGATCTAGTACAGGTGGCGCAACGGTTACAGCCTCTGGAGTTGGTCCTTTTACATTTACATGGACACCAGTTGTTGGTTTTACAACTATAGGAAACACCTCAACAGCAAGCGGTTTAAATACAGGAACCTATAATATTTCTGTTAAAGATGGTAACGGCTGCGTAACATCACAATCAATTGGGATTACACAACCTGCCGCATCGTTAACAATTAATTCTACGGTAACACCTGTTAGATGTTTTGGTTCAGCTAATGGTTCAATAACAGTTGTGCCTGCGGGAGGTACACCTGGTTACACTTACAACTGGTTGCCTGTAGCTCCACCAATTACAGGTCAAGGAACATCTACAGTAACAAATTTATCAATTGGTAATTATACTTTAAATATTACTGATGCTAATCTCTGTTCGCGACAATTTACGTTTGTTATTACCCAGCCAACTGCTTTAACATTAACCACTACTGCAAGTAACGTTTTATGCAATGCCGCATGTAATGGTTCAATAAATGTTTCCGGTGGCGGGGGTACTGCACCTATAACGTTTACCTGGTTGCCGGTTGTAACTTTTACAGGATCAACTAATGCAAACATTTTTAATTTATGCGCTGCATCGTATACCGTTAATGCAAGTGATCTAAATGGATGTCCAATTTCAACTGTAGTTACAATAACACAGCCAATCGCTTTAACAACAACTTTAACGTCTGTGAATGCCAGTTGTTCTAACTCATGTAATGCAACTGCTTCTTTAAATGTTGCAGGCGGAACGCCTACTTATAGTTTTAGCTGGTCTAATGGTCCTGCAACTACTTCAACTTTAGGCAATTTATGTGCAGGAAATTATACAGGAACGGTTATTGATGGAAATGGTTGTGTTTCAGCTACAGGCTTTACGATCACAGCTCCAAGTGCATTTAATGTTACGCTTACGCCTACTAGTCCATTGTGTAATGGAGCTTCTACAGGAAGTATTTCTACCTTATTATCCGGCAATCAAGGAACCGTTAGTTTTAACTGGGTAGCCTCAGGAGTTGGACAAAACCCAACAAATTTAAATGCCGGAACATATACTTTAACTGCAATTGATGCCGCAGGTTGTATTGCCAGCGGTGTTGCAAATTTGGTCAATCCGCCGGCGTTATTGGCGAATGTTACAACAACAAATCCTGCGTGTAATGGTAATTGTAATGGTATTGCTATCAGTACACCGGTAAATGCCGTCGGCACAGTTAATTACACCTGGAATCCTGTTGCGCCAAATTCGCCAACAGTAAATGCTCTATGTGCAGGAAATTACACCTTAACGATTAGTGATAACAATGGATGTACCGATGTTCAGACATTTACATTAACTAACCCTCCTGTATTAAATGTTAATACTTCTATTGGCCCGGCAACTTGTGGTTCGGCAAACGGATCAATTACTGCCATTCCGGTTGGAGGAACACCTGCCTATACATTCTCTTGGACCGCACCTGTATCAAGCACAAATGCTGCGGTTTCTGGTTTAGTTGCAGGGGTATATACTGTGATCGTTACTGACGCAAACAATTGTACTAATACTGTATCTATTCCGTTAAGTAATTCAAATGGCCCAAGCGCTGCGCCAATAACCTCTTCAAGTATTTCTTGTAATGCACAGTGTACAGGCGCCGCTTCAATTAATCCGGTAGGAATAGTTGGCGGTACTCCCGGATATACCGTGAGTTGGATCGTTCCACCTTCCGCTTCAACAGTGAATCCACAAGTGAATTTATGTGCAGGTACTTATTCTGCTCAAATTACAGATGCGAATAATTGTATACTGTTTAATTCGGTAGTCATTGCTCAACCGGCAGCAATTTCGGTTTTACCAAATCTTACTTTCCCAACTTGTAATGGTGTTTGTAATGGCTCAGTTACATTAAATACATCAGGCGGAACCGGTCCTTATAACTATTCGTGGAGTCCGGGAACATCTTTGAACGCAACACTTACAAATGCTTGCGCAGGAAATTATTCTATTACGATCACAGATTTTAATCTTTGTCCTTCTACCGTAACACTTAATTTACCGGGTGCACAAAACATGACCGCTACATCAACAGTTACAAATAATCTTTGTTTTGGAAATTGTTTAGGAACGGCGAGTGTAACCTCTATTGTTGGTAGCCCAAATTTTCCTATTACTTATTTATGGAGTAATGCTCAAACAGGACCTTCTGCAATAAATTTATGCAATGGTGTTTATACATATACTGCCACTGATGCGCTTGGTTGTTTTAATTCGTTTACAACAAACATCATATCTCCTTCACAAATTACCTCAACAAATTCAGTCGCTTCACCTTCGTGTAATCTATGTAACGGTTCATCTACAATAACTGCTTTGGGTGGTACGGGTCCTTATACATACAGTTGGACCTCAAGTTCTGTTGGACCAACTGCTACTAATTTATGCGCAGGGTTATATCAGGTATTAGTAACGGACAATAATTTATGTACACAATTACAAAATGTTATTATCAGCAGTTCAAGCGGTATTGCCGGAGAAACAACAACTATTCAAAATGAGATCTGTGCAGGACAATGTAATGGTGCTGCAACGGTTGTTGCTGTTGGTGGTACTAATCCAATTTCTTATAGTTGGATCGCGCCGGTTGTTTCAAATTCAATAATTACAAATTTATGCCCTGGAACTTATTTCTTACAAATGACAGATGCGCAAGGTTGTATTCGTACTTCATCTGTAAATATTAATGCAGGTATACAATATACTATTACTCCAACAATAAGTGCTCCAAGTTGCGGCGCATCTAATGGAACAATTAATGTTGTGGTAAGTCCAACTTTAGCACCTGGTGGATATTTTTATTCTTGGACTCCTGGTCCGGGTATCACTTCTTCGTTAACAAATATTGGCGCCGGAAATTATTCGGTTACTGTTACAAACACTGCCGGTGCGAGTTGCCCTCAAACCCAAGCCTTTTCAATTAACAATACAAATAGCCCTGTAATTACCTTTACTCAAAGTAACATTAGTTGTTCGGGTGCATTAACAGGAATTATAACTGCATTAGGAACAAGCACTTCAATACCTGTGTCATATGCTTGGAGTAATGGCGGCACTTTACCAACCGTTAGTGGTTTAGGCCCTGGTGTAATTACTTTAACAGTTACAGCCGCAAATGGATGTAAAACCATACAATCATTTACCCTAACTCAAAATCAACCTTTGCAATTAAGTTTATCGAATGTAACACAACCTAGATGTCATAATGATTGTAATGGTGCAATAACCTTGGTACCTAGTGGAGGAACATTGCCATACACGTTTACGTGGTCGCCATCGGGCACATCTAATCCACAATTCTCTTTATGTCCTGGCCCATCAACTGCTGCTATCGTTTATTCGGCAACTGTTATAGATGCAAACGGATGTTCAATTACAACAAGTACAACTTTAATAAATCCAGCTTCCATTGTTTTAACACCTACTATTGCTAATTCATCATGTAGTTCTATTCCTGATGGTTCATTAAGTGTTGGTGTAATTGGCGGCACGCCTGCTTATACTTATACATGGACCGGTCCATCATCATTTACAGCAAGTACCCAAAATATTAATTCGATAGTTGCTGGAACTTATTCGTTAAGTTTAACAGATAATAACGGTTGCAGAAAAGACACTAGTTTAATTGTTGTTCCAACAATTAGTGTAGTTGCTTTGGCAGGAAACGATCTAACCGTTTGTCCTACACCATCTGTAACTTTAACTGGAACAAATTCATTTGGCGCAGTTTCTTTTGATTGGTACTTGTTTCCAAATGTTACTAATTCTGTTTCAAATAACTCAACCTATTTTGCGCCAACACCGCCTACAGCGCCTGGCTCGTTTACTTATGTATTAATAGCAACATCTTCAGTTTCCGGGTGCTCTGATACTGACTTTGTAGTAGTCAATACGTTTGGTTTGCCGTTCGTTGATGCCGGACCAACCTTCACGATACCTGTATTTACCGGAGTTACAATTGGTGGTAGTCCAACAACTTCCGGTTCAGTTTCAATAACCTGGTCGCCTTCATTTACTTTAAATGATCCAAGTCTGCAAAATCCGGTTGCTTCTAACACGGTTAATACTGTTTACACAGTTACTATTGTTGATCTGGTTACCGGATGTACAAATAGTGATACTATGACTGTGTTCTTGTTCCCTACGATAAAAATCCCTAATGGATTTAGTCCGAATGGTGATACTAAAAATGAGCTTTGGATCATTGATAACTTAGATCAGTTCCCGGATAATACTGTTGAGATCTATAACCGTTGGGGTGAGCAATTGTATTTTTATAATAATTATAACGGACAGTTTGACGGAAAATACAAAGGAAAAGATCTACCTGTTGGAACCTATTATTATGTTATTAATTTAAATCATCCTGCATACAAAACACCATTTATTGGACCATTAACCATATTTAGATAATGATAAAAAGGTACTACATATGTTTGTTAAGCTTTATTGCGGTTTGTGGCTTTAGTCAGCAATTACCTCAGTACACGCAGTACATGTTAAACGAAATGGCTATCAATCCTGCAGTTTCGGGTAAAGATGATTATGCCGATGTTCGTTCCAACAACCGTTATCAATGGGTTGGTGTTACAGACGCACCTAGAACTTATATGCTTACACTTCATGGACCAATAAAAGTAAAGAATATGGGAATTGGTATGAACTTGTATACCGATATTGTTGGACCAACACGTAGAACGGGATTGAATTTTTCTTACGCTTATCACATGAAAGTAAAAGACGATATGTTTCTTTCGATGGGACTAAGCGCAGGTGTTTTGCAATGGGGGATTGACGGAAGTAAATTGATTTTAAGAGATGATGGCGATCAGAATTTATTATCAACATATCAAACAACCTATGTGCCAGATTTTGGGGCCGGACTTTATTTCCATAAAAAAGATAGATTTTATTTTGGACTTAGTTTGCCGCAAATTTATCAAGCGCCAATTAAATTATATGAAGGTGCGGGCAAAAATAGTAAGATCGTAAACCATTTTAATTTAAACGGTGCATATAAATTTGATCTAGGCGATGACTTTAAAATTGAACCTTCTTTCTTGGTAAAATACGAAATCCCCACACCTCCAAAAATTGATGTTGGCATGCGTGTAATTTATCAAGAACAAATTTGGTTGGGTGGTGCATACAGACATAATGATGCATTTACTGCATTAATAGGGTACTTTTATAAGAACTATTTAATGATTGGTTATTCGTTTGACTTTACTACTACCAATATTAAAAAGTATTCTACCGGAACACATGAAATTATGTTAGGGATCCGTTTTTCTCGCAAGCAGTCTGCCACTTGGGAGGAAAAAGAAAATTAGACTGCCTACCCGAAGCGGAATTAATATATTGCCACTAATTTCACGAATTCACACTAAACTATTTTAATAATATCAAATTTTGTTTTGTGAAATGATTGTTCGAGGGATATTTTTCTCGAACAATACAATTGCACAAATAAAAACAAGATGTTTTTGTAGGTCAAATATTAATTTGTGAAATTAGTGTAATTCGTGGCGTACTTTAAATAAACAACTTTGGTTAAATTTTTTGTAATTCCACCACCAATAATTTCTTGAAATTTATTGCGTTACAAATTTCAATATATTTAAATTCCGATTTCCCTTTTTCTAAAACAAATTCTTTTATTTTAATTTTTTTAGACGCACTAAGTTTTTTTGTTTGAACACAAAATGAAATAAATAATCCTAATTTATTGATACCGATCTTTTCTGATTTAGTTGCTTTACTAAAATCAATTCCAATATCAGTCTTTAGAACCGCTAAACTCCATTTTTCTGCAGCAGATCTGTCACCTTTAAATTTTAGTTTGATTTGATTGCTGATGTATTCGCTAATAACACTTGGGTTTACAGGTAATTGTTCGTGTTTAAAATTTACCGCTAAGTTAGAATTTGTAAAACGCTTTAAAGTTTCGATAGAAGTGCGGTACCCCTTTGTGTTATTAATTTTTTCAGCCTCTTTTGATGCTAAATTATTTAAGTCTTTATCAATTGGTCTAAATCCAAAACGATAATAAAACCAAAAGGCGCCTGATTTTAAACCTTCAGGATTATTTTTTCCAAATTGATACGGCTCTACTTCAAAATAATTAGCGCCAAAACTTTGCTTGTAGCTGCGCAATAGTTGACTGAAAACAAAGGCAGATTCACCACCTCTAAAACTTTCAAAAATATTAATTCCTAATAAAGAACGGTTGCCAAATAACCAACCCCCGCCGTATGCCATGGGGTAGCCGTTTTTAAACATCATAAAACCTATGTAAGATTCAAGAGGCAAACGTCTTTCCGGAAGAATACTAAACAAAGCAATTGATAAACCATGCTCTAATTCATAATACAATAAACCTTCTGCATTACAATAAACTATTGGCTCAGTTTCTCTGTTCAATAAAAACAAAGCAATTCGTGCTTTTTCAATGATTATATTTTTTTCAGTATCGGATATTTTTTTTGGCGCGGGTAACTTTTTATTTATTATTTCTTTTTCATCAAAACGTTTTAATAAACCCTTGGTGTGGTAATAGTTTTTATGCAAACTAAAATTTCCAAATCCTTTAGACAAAGTTTTATTAGTTGGTATTACTGAAATGAAAATTTTAAGAGATTCAAATAATTGGTCTTTAATAAGATCACTCGCTTCAATTCTTTCAAAGCAATTTATTAACCAAATTAAAATATCTTTTTTGTTTTTAGAGCCTGCGCCATTCTGGAGCCATTTAATGGGATTTAATTTTTCACTAAAGGCAAATTCAAATTCCATTTCATTTAAAGAATGTCTTAATACTTCTTTAGGATGAATACCTGATTCATCAATGGAGTGAAGTGAAACCTGATTTGGGTATGTTTTTAGTAACCATATTATTAATGTGTAACTATTTGCTGCTTGGGTTTGTGTATAAGCAATACCCGTTCTTTCTAATTCATCTTTTTTTTGTTTTGGTAATTTTTCGACAGAGGCACATAAACGATCCATTTCTTTTTGCGCCAGCAAGAACAATTCTTCATTCTCTGGGTAACCCAATAAAAAGATCAAACAATCGTGAAACTGTTCAATTATTTTTTTAGAACTTAATTTTATTTTTGAACAGTTGTTTAAACATTGCTTTTTAATTTCAGCAGAACCTTCATTGAAAACAGAAGCGATTTCTTTTAAATTTGTTAGCGGAGAATTTTTATTTTTGGACACGCGGAGAATTTTTGTTTATTTAATTAAAGATATCAATTTGTTTCTGATTTCTATAGTAATCTAAAGTTTTCTTAACTCAAATAATCTATGCCTTTAGAAGGTTGTTTACACCAAAAAAGCGGCACCTGAGAAGTTGGAATAAATTTGAAATTCTCTTTTGGCGCATATTGATGTTCGCCTTTGATTAAATAATAAATTTGGTGTAAAACGTTTTATTGTTAAAAAATCATCGGCACAAAAAATTCTTTTAAATTATTTCATAAAAAATTTAGTTTTCGATGAGTTTTAAGACTCGACAAAAGCCAATATTTTGCCTATAAAACTTTTATTCGAAATCCACTTATTTAGAATGATTATAAATTATCACTATCGTTAAAAAAAATTAAAATTTCCCTCGGTAATTCTTAATCTTCTGTTAATTTTGCCAGCGTTTAATGTCATTAATTTGTCATTGAAATACTAAAAAAGATTAAAATTTCTCATTTTTATATGAAAAACAACATATCTCAAATTTCAATAAAAGCCTTGCTAGCAGTAGTTTTCACGGTTTTTACAATCTCTTCTAAGATTCATGCCCAAGACGGAGAAAAATTATTTAAACAAAATTGTGCGGTTTGTCATGCCTCGCATACCGACCAAAAATTAACCGGTCCGGGTTTAAAAGGCGTTTTTGACCGCGTTCCAAAAGGTGATTGGATCAATAAGTGGATTCGCAACAATGAGAAGCTTATTAAGTCTGGAGATGCATACGCTAACAAAATCTATAATGAAAATGGTAAAGCGGCTATGACGGTGTTTGAGGATTTGAGCGATAAAGACTTAACCTCAATTATCGATTTCCTTAAAGGCCCTGCTCCAGGACCAGTTGTTACTGCAACAGGTGGTGGACCAACTGAACCTACTGAAACTGCAAGCGGAAATGGTGGCATTGAACCACTTTATTTAATTTTAGGCTTTATTGTAATTTTAGCAATATTAATTGGTTCGTTAAGAAGCGTTAGAGCTTCTCTTCAAAATTCAAGTAATCGTGCTGAAGGAAAAGAAGAAAATCCGGAATTAACATTTGGTCAAGAAGTAAAAGGTTGGATATCTGGTCATCGTCGTTTGGTTGGTGTATTTTGTATCGTTATTGCTTTTGTTGGAATGAAAAGCTGTTGGGATGCTTGTTATAACATTGGTGTTTATTATGATTACAAAACTCAAAAAGGATATAAGCCTGAGCAACCAATAAAATTCTCTCACAAATTACATGCTGGTGATAATGAAATAGCCTGTCAATATTGCCATAGTTCTGTAGAAAAATCTCGTCATGCTGGTATTCCTTCAGTGAACATTTGTATGAATTGCCACAAGGGGATTCAAAAAGGTCCTCAATACGGGGAAAAAGAAATTGCGAAAATTTATGATGCAGCTGGTTTTGATCCTAAAACCGGAACTTACGATGACAGCAAACAAAATCCTTTAAAATGGATAAAAGTTCACAATCTACCTGATCACGTTTATTTTAATCACTCTCAACACGTAGTTGTAGGTAAGGTTGAATGTGCCACTTGCCATGGAAACTTAAAAGAAATGACTGTTGCAGAGCAAAAAACACCTCTAACAATG
>JBEIEI010000033.1:0-17518 GCA_040382975.1 Flavobacteriales bacterium | reverse complement strand
ATAACTATTATTTTAAAATGCGAATTAAATCATTGTTGATATAGAAAACTTCCGTGCCTTCTTGATGTGGTGATACAATTCCAATATCAGTTAATTCATGTGATCTAATAATATTAAAGTAAGATTATCTAGGGTATTTACGCTTAATAACTATATTTTGTTAAATTTGTTGTAACCTAAATACTTTCGATCCATCATTCTTTGATTATGTCTTTTAATGGAAATAAAATATTTGAAGATCCAAATAACGCTCTGTTTAGGATTGGAGAAATAGGTCAGGAAATTATTATTTAACGGACGATAGCAGATTTGCTGTATTGTGCTTTAAAGAGCAAAAAGAAATTTTAACAACACCTTTAATGCATGGAAAGGCGAATTAGAGCAAGTAGATGATGTTTGTTTAATAGGGGTGAGGCTTTGATCTTTAAGGATTTTTATTTCAGTTAAAATAATTTCTTTTTTATTTTTTTCTTAAAACAAAATTCTTTCTAGAAATATTCACTAAATTCATAAACAAAAAAACAAAATAAAATGAGCGAGCAATTACCAAGACGAAATTTTATTTCTAGAGTGTCATTAGCACTTACATCAGCATTGGCAATGCCAATAACCGGCTTTTCAAATTCATTTAAAGCATCTTATAATTCATCCGAAAAAACAATGAGCCCTATTATAAAAATAAAACCCCTCGGATTTCAATGGGAAACCTTAGATCCTTTTTTGTTTTGCGTACATCATGAAGATAAATTTCCTAAAGGGAATGATGTTATGGGACCTGTTACCTCAATGCAAGGCCGACACATGGGCGACGACTTTATTATTAAAGATGGTTTTAGAATGTATCACGGAAAAACAGTGCCGGGATTCCCTGGTCACCCACATCGCGGTTTTGAAACTATAACGGTTGTTCGACAAGGAATTGTTGATCATGCAGATTCTTTAGGTGCCGCCGGAAGGTACGGTGATGGCGATGTTCAATGGATGACAGCCGGTAAAGGTGTTCAGCATTCTGAAATGTTTCCGCTATTGAGTAAAGAAAAAGAAAATCCTATGGAACTTTTTCAGATCTGGTTAAATCTACCAAAGAAAAATAAAATGGTAGAGCCGCATTTTAAAATGTTATGGCGAGATGCAATTCCAAATTATTTACATACCGATTCAAATAAAAAAACAACAACGATTGAAGTTATTGCGGGAAAAATAGATAATACCAAAGCGCCCAGTCCACCGCCCGATTCATGGGCAGCCGATGAAAAAAATGAAGTAGCTGTTTGGAATATTAAAATGAATGCAGGTGCAACATGGACGCTTCCAAAAGCCTCTGAAGGTATTAATAGAACTGTTTATTTATATGAGGGAGATACAATTCAATTGGCTGGTACAACGATCCCAAAATATAATGCGGTTGAATTAAAATCGAATGAAGAAGTTGTTATTATTGCAGCTGATAAGGAAACCAGTATTTTATTGTTGCAAGGTAGACCAATTAACGAACCTGTTATTCAATACGGACCTTTTGTAATGAATACAAAGGAAGAAATAAATCAAGCCTTTGAAGATTATCACAAAACACAATTTGGAGGCTGGCCTTGGCCAAAATTCGATCAGGTACATCCAAGAGAAAAAAGTCGATTTGCGAAACACGCAGATGGAAAAGAAGAAATTAAAACAAGTTAATTTTTGTAACAGCAATAACTATTTATTTACTATGAGATATTTGAACACTATTTTTTTTCTTGTAATTACTTTTTTTTTAGGTAATATTAGTAGTTACGCAAGTAATTATTATTTAACTCCTTCAGTATTTGGGGCTTCTAAAGAAGTGCCTAAAAACAATCAGCAAATTAATTTTCAGGAAAACTTAGGTCAGATATCCGATCAAAATAAAAAAGTGCGTACAGATGTTTTATTTTCAGGAACAGATGGGCAATTGGTTTTTCATTTAAGAAAAAATGGCGTTAGCTATCAGCAATCTCGAGTGGATGCATGGCTCGAGGAATTACATCCTCTTACAAATAAAAAGAATAAAATAGCTAAACAAACTACAATTTACAGACTCGATGTTAATTGGATAAATAGTAACACAAATTTTGGTATCCAAAAAAATGATCCTCTGCCTGGATACTCAAATTACTATTACGAGGTTTGTCCAAACGGAATAACAGGAGTTAAAAATTATAATGAAGTTATTTATAAAAATATTTATAATGGGATTGATCTTAAATGGTATCAAAAAGATGGCCATCTCAAATACGATTATATTTTGTCTGCAGGAGCCGATCATCAAAAAATACAACTGGAAATCAATGGCGCCAAAAATATTTCTATTAATATAAAAGGAGAGTTAATTATTGAAACTCCATTAGGAAAGATCATTGAACAAGCACCCCTAGTTACACAAAACGGAAAGAAGGTTCAAGCGGCATGGCAAATACGTAATAATGTTGTAAGTTTTAAAATTTCAAATTACAATCATACATTGCCACTATTGATAGATCCGGGTGTTCGCGCATGGGGCACTTACTATGGAGGATCTGGCTCAAGCGAAGTTTCTTATGATACTTCCAATGACCATAACGGCAATGTGTTTTTAGTTGGTTACACAGATTCAAACAACGGTACGGGTATTGCCACAGTTGGTAGTCACCAAAGTATTTATAGCGGCGGGATAAACGATGCTTATATTGCTAAGTTTGATAGTTTAGGGGTTCGGCAGTGGGGAACTTATTATGGTGGTGGAATTCGTGAGTTCGCAAGTTGTTGCGCAACGGATGCTTTTGGGAATGTTTATATGGGAGGCACCTCTATGGGAAGCGCACCAAACGTAATAGCAACTCTTGGCGGACACCAAAACACAAGTGGAGGATCATGGGATGCTTTTTTAGTAAAGTTTAATAGCGCTGGAATTCGTCAGTGGGGAACATTTTATGGTGGTGCTGGTGCAGAATTTATTCAAAGTTGTGCGACCGATCTTTTGGGCAATGTTTTTTTAGTTGGAAAAACAGATAGTAATGCCGGCAATATTATCGCCACAGTTGGATCTCATCAAAGTACATTTGGTGGAAATCTAGATGCATTTATTGTAAAATTCAATGCCACAGGCACACGCCAATGGGGTACATTTTATGGAGGTGCAGGTGTTGATGTTGGGAATGGTTGTTGTACAGATATTAATAATAATGTGTATTTAACAGGTACTACAGATTGCAATATCATAAATGTTATTTCTACTACGGGTAGTCATCAGGTTAACCATGGTGGTTTTGCCGAAGATGCGTATTTGATAAAATTTAATAGCAATGGTATTCGGTTATGGGGAACTTATTATGGCGGAATGGGAAATGATATAGGGTATAATTGTATAGCGGATGCAAGTTCAAATATTTATCTAGTTGGAAAAACCGAAAGCACTAACGGTACTAGCATTGCCACATTAGGAAGTCACCAGCCTATCCATGGAGGTGGGACAACCGATGCATTTATTGCTAAATTTTCTACAGCAGGCGTTAGAGCTTGGGGATCTTATTACGGAGGTGCCGGCGATGAAACTGCCTACGGCTGCGATGTCCATACTTCTGGCGATGTTTATATGGTTGGTAATACCTCAAGCATTGCGCCTAATACTGTAATTGCCACACTTAATTCTCATCAAAATGGTTTTGGTGGCGGTTTAACAGATGCTTTTATCGCTCAATTTACAACTCTGGGTGTTCGCCAATGGGGAAGCTTTTACGGGCAAACCGGTGATGATTATATCTATGGTTGCTCAACTGATGCCTTTTATAATTTATATTTTGCCGGTGCAACAGATACAAATACCGGTTTTGGTATCGCAACCATGTTTGGTCATCAAAGCATTTTTGGCGGTGGCGCCTCTGATGGTTATTTAGCAAGATTTTATGATTGTGCAACGCCAGCGGATCCGATTAATACAACTCTTTCTCAAAATTTAAATGGGTGCGAAGGAAATTCAACTACACTAACGGCTTCGGGTTCAGGTACACTTAGTTGGTATCCTAATTTAACTTCTACCACAAGTATTGGTACAGGTACAACTTTTGTTATATCAATTTTATCGGCAGGTGTTTATACCTATTATGTTGATTCAAAAACATGTACTCAAAGCGCTAACCGCACGCCAATTACAGTTACTGTAAATGCAGCCCCTTCATTAACTATAAATTCTGTAACAGCTTCATCGGCTATTTGCGCCGGACAAGCCGCCACATTAATTGCTTCCGGAGCTAACTCATATACCTGGAGCACAGGGTTAAATGGAAATAGTGCCGTTGTATTTCCAACAGTAACTACTATTTATTCAGCCTCTGGCACGAATACGTTTGGTTGCATCGGTTCAAATACCATTGCTATCAATGTTCTGGTAGCGGCTCAGGTTTCTTTAACAGCGCCTTATTATAATACATGCCTCACTATTTTTGGAGGAACACCTATTCCTTTAACGGGAAGTCCTACCGGGGGTGTATATTCCGGTTTTAATGTTAATGGCTCCTCTTTTATTCCGCAAGCCATCGGTTCGTTCACTCCCGTTTATACTTATACAAATAGTTTAACCGGTTGTGTTTCCATAAACAGTATTTCAATTACTGTTGCTTCGTGTTTAGGTTTGTCCGAGAATAATAATAACAACACTTTGATAAGCGTTTATCCAAATCCAAATAATGGCAATTGTAAAATTAGCGGGGATTCAAATTTTGAAATAACTATTGTTAACCAGCTTGGGCAAATAGTGTTTTCTGATTTTTTAAACGAGACCAATAACAGACAAATAACACTGTTTAATTTAGCAAATGGTGTTTATTTTATTGTAAGCAAAGGCAATGAGCGAAAAATAAATCAAAAAGTTGTTGTTATAAAATAATTAATACCCTTTTAGATCAAGATCTTTGCTATCGATCATGGTTACCCATTTGCCCATCTTTTTTTGAATGATCTTAAAATGATGTTGGTCTTCGGGACAAATTAATGAAATGGCTTCTCCCGGTGATTCAGCTCTACCTGTTCTTCCAATACGGTGGATATAATCTTTTGGCGAGCGGGGTAATTCATAATTGATCACATGCGGTAAAAATTTTATATCAATACCTCGCGCCATTAGATCGGTTGCAACTAATACACGCAATTTGCCGGCTTTAAATTTATTCAACGCTTCTTCGCGAGCGCCCTGACTTTTTTTACTGTGAATGGCTGCTGCTTTAATATCGTTTATTCTTAATTTATCAGCCACCAGATCTGCTTGAAAAACAGATGAAGTAAAAACCAAAACTTGTTGCATGCCGCCATGTTTAATTAAATAGCGCAATAACGGACCTCTTCTTTCAGGCGATACAAAATAACCGAGTTGCGAAATAAGGTCGATGGTATTTTCTTCGGCTTCAATTTTTATCGTTAAAGGATCGTGGAGCAAAATTTCATTAATGTTATTTACATCATCGCTTAATGTTGCCGAGAACAATAAATTTTGACGTTTATTAGGGAGCAATGAAAAGATCTTATTCATCTCTTCCCTAAAACCCAGATTAAGCATTTTATCCGCTTCATCTAATACTAATATTTTTACATCCGATAAATGAACCGCTTTTGATTCCACTAATTCAATTAAGCGTCCGGGTGTGGCAACTAAAATCTCTACACCTTGCAATTTTATCATTTGCGGATTAATAGAAACCCCTCCATAAACAGCAAATGATTTAACTCTTTCCGGCATGGCTGAACCAAATAAAGAAAAAACATCATTTACCTGAATTGCTAACTCTCTTGTTGGAACTAAAATAAGCGCAGCTATATGTCGGTTTTTTGACGGAGCTTGTTTTTGTAGTTTTTGTAAGATCGGTAAAACATAACTTGCAGTTTTTCCGGAGCCGGTTTGAGCAATACCAAGTATATCTTTTCCTTTTAAAATGGCAGGAATTGCCACTTCTTGGATCGGGTAGGGCTGGTCGTATTTTTGGTCGCTTAGCGCTTTTAAAATAAAAGGAGATAAACCGAGTTTGCTAAATGGCATAAGTTTTTTGCTGTAAAAGTGGAAATAGAAGTATGAGTATAAAGGTAGTATTATTATGTGTGGTTTTTCATAATCCTATTTATAAGCTTCCTTTTACAAATTGGTACTAATAGGTGATCAAACTGTATATAAATGAATTATATTTGTAAGGCTTAATGTTTTGTAAATGAAAAAGGGTTTTATTTTAATAGTTATCGTTTTGTCGTTTTTATCTTGTAAAAAGAAAAGCACTGCCACACAAGCAGAGTTAGATGAAAAAATAATCACAAATTATATTTCTGATAATAACTTAAACGCAACTGCTACGGGTAGCGGGTTGTATTATGTGATGACCACTGTTGGCACAGGTGTGCAACCAAATAGTAACTCAAACGTTACGGTTAGTTACAGAGGAAGTTTAAAAGACGGTACCATATTTGATCAAAGCGCACCTGCCGGCGCCACTTTTAGTTTAAAATCTGTAATAAAAGGTTGGCAAGAAGGCATTCCTCTTTTTAAAAAGGGTGGTAAGGGTACATTGTTAATTCCTTCTGCTTTAGGTTATGGTGCAAATGCTACCGGCAGTATTCCTGCAAATTCAGTTTTGATCTTCGATATTGACTTAATTAACGTTCAGTAGTCAACTTATTTAAATAGTTAGATGTTTTAAATTACTGTGGCTACTCTTACCACTTTAATGAACCTAACTTTGTAATAAGGCGAATCTTTAAACGTAGAGATCTTTACACCCGAACCTTTTTTACTGGAAGAACTATGGATAAATTTTATTTCTTCGCCCGGATTCGATAAAATAATTCCAACATGTCCTGGTCTTCTGTTTTTTGCGTTTGTTCCTGTAAAAACAATAACATCACCTAACTTGCAAGAATCAATAGAAATAATTTTTCCGGCCTTTTCATAATCCATGGAAGCACGCGGTACTTTTAATTTAAAATGATCGAAAACATAATACACAAATCCCGAACAATCAAATCCTTTACTTGGTTTGCAATTTGCGTAGCAATATTTAATTCCCATTTGTTTTTTTGCGATTGCAACTAAACTGTCGGCCAAGATAGTGTCCTTTGGTTCAGAATAAATAAATGGCTTACTGCTCTTACCTAAAAGAGGCAAGGCTAAAAGAAACACGAATGAATAGTTTCTGATCTTAAAAAAACAGTTATACCAGAGAGATCCCATTTGTATCTGTTGTAAGTGCCTCGCTCATGTAATCTAAAAACGGACGAGAGATTTTAAAGGTTTCGTTAATGGTTTTAATAAAATTTTGATCTAGAACTTCTTGGTCAGTAAATTTTTTGATGAGTAAAAATTGTTTGTAACGCAATAGATCAATAGCTTCATCATCGGCGCTAAAACCTTTTGGAGAAGTTTTGATCTGTTCGCCTTTTAATTCACCAAATGTTTTAATAAAGGTTTTGTTCTTTAAAATGCTTCTAATTTTTTTCGGATCGTAAGAAAACTCATCGCGGATCCGTTTTAGATCTGCCGGTTCCGGCCCCCAAAAGCCTATTGCTACAAAGGAATTACCGGGCTCAAGATGATAGTAATACGAGCCTCTTCTTGACTTTGTAGCCCTTTTAAAACCTCCTCCCCAATGCGTGTTATACGGAGTTTTTTCTTTAGAGAACCTTACATCTCGATAAATGCGATGTAAACTTTTTTTTCCTGACACAGTTTCAATTACATCATGCTTATTTAATTCAACTAATAGATTATCGGCAAATAACTCTAAGTTTTTTAATTCGATCAGGTAACGATCTTTGTGCTCATTAAACCAATCTCTATTATTATTTTTTTTAATGAGGTTTAAAAAATCAAGATTGCTTTTTGTAATAATTGGTTTACTCATTAAAATAATTTTGCAGTTAATTTTAAAATAGATCTTTTGTGATCTTTGCCAGTGTTTCTTTAACTTCCGCTAATTCCAGTTCAACAGCAGCTAAACGAGTTTCCAAATCGCTTACATGTCTCCGTGTAGGTTCTTCGGGTGTTTCATCCTCGTCAAATAGTATCTCCTCTCCCAATAAATGTGCAAATCTGGCTTCTTTTTGTCCGGCGCGTTTTGGTAATTCTTTTACAAATGCGTTTTCACCTTCTGTCAATTTATTTAACGCATCTTGTACACCTTCTAACGATCTAAATTCATGCAATCTGGCTGAATTGGTATTTAATTCACCCGGAGTTTGTGGTCCTCGTAAAAATAACAGACACATTATTGCCAGTTCACCATCTGTTAATGGGTAAACTATAGTAAAATTGTGTTTGTATTTTATCGAACGAATACTACCGCCAACAGCAGTATTAATTAAACTCTGACTCTTAAGACTATTTAATGCCATCACTACGGTTTCTTCAGCATAATCTACCACCGGCCTACGCGATGTTTTTTGATTGCAGGCAGCAGTTAAGGCATTAAGTGTCATTGGATAATAATCCGGCGTGGTTTTACTTTTTTCAATTAAAGAACCCAGTACCCGAATTTCTATGGGAGTTAATATTGGCAATGATCTTGTTGATTCCATTTTTTGAAAACAATTTGTGCAAATAATATAATAAATTATAACGTAGTAAAAATATAAAAAGCAGAACCGGTTATTTAGGCGCAGTTAATTTTGCTATATCTGCTAATTTATTTGTAGCATAAGGGTCGTTAGCTTTGTATTTTAAAGCTTCTTCATATGCTGTTTTTGCTTCAGCATAGCGTTTCATTTTAAATAACTCGTCGGCAGTTTTTATTTTTTCCTTATATTTTTGTAAGCTGCTGCCTAAAACCTGAGGGATGCTATGGTCAGAATTTCCTTTGTCCATTTCACCTTCTCTATCCTTTGCTTTGGTTTCAAAAGCCTTTTTCCTTTTTGCCTCTTCTTCGGCTTCTCTTTCTGCGGCCGCTTTAGCTCTTTTTTCATTATCTGCTTTTATTGCTGCATCGTCTTCTGCCTTAGATTTGGCCATACCTTCTTTTTGTTTCTGTTCTTTTTCTCTTGCAGCTTTTTGTTTTTTTAAACGTTTAGCTTCTGCTTTATCTGCATCTGCTTGCATCGATTCCCTATCTTCTGCTTGAGACTTGGCCATACCTTCGCGTTGTTTTGCAAGCTTTTCTTCAGCTTCTATTTCTTCCGGTGTTTTTTGTTTTATTTTTAGTCCGCCTTGTTTTTCTTTTTCTTCGTTACGTGATTTTTGACGTGCTAAATTTTCTTCGGCAAGTTTTTGCTCTAATGTTTTTTGGTTAGCCGCTTTTTCTTTAGCTGCTGATTCTTTATCATTTTTTGCTTTTTCTTTAGCCGCTTTATCATTTTGCGCTTTGGCTAATTTAGCTTCTTCTTCTTTTAAGGCTGCTGCATTTTTTTCTGCTGCTTTGGCAAGTGCTTCAGCAACAGCTTTTTTATTTTCAGCTTCCTTATTTGCATTGGCTTTTTCTTTTTCCGCCGCTTGCGCTGCTGCTTTTGCTGCCGCATCTTCTGCAGCTTTTTTTTCTGCAAGCTCTTTATCCTTTAAACATAAGCCAACTTTTGCAAGTTGCACTACCGGATATTCTTCTCCGGGAATTATGCCTATAGCCTTTTCGTAAAGAGATTTTGCTAAAGGACAATCAGGTTTTGCTAAGGCAATATCACCTGCTTTATTGGTAGAACAGAATTTATTAAATAAGTCGTCTTCGGCATCATAAATTTTAGAAACAATCGCAAAACCTTTTTCAGTTCCCTCTTCGGTATCATCAAATGCTTTTTTATTTAGCAAGTATTCTACTCGTATTAGATTTTGATTTAATTCAGAGTAATTAATTCCCGGATATGGTTTAACCATAATAAATCCCCCGATAATTTTAAAGCTAGGCTTAAAATTATCTTTTGAAATATTTTCAGGAACATTTTGAGTATTAATACTCATCCGTTTTGTATTGCAGCCAGGGTAAGAAACCGTTAAATAAAATTCGCCATCTTTTGGGATCAATATCGTAAACTCTCCACCATTACCTGAGGTAGTTTGGTCTATTTGTTTATCATTTTGAAAAAGTGTTATGGTAGCACCGTCAATTTCCTTCTCTTCTTTATTTGCTTTGGTGTCTAATTTCCATGTTCGTAAATAAACATTGCTGCTAAGCTTCAAGCTCCATTGAGCGTTGCAAAAAGTAGAAACAAAAAGTAGGGCTATAAATGTTTTAGAAAATGTTTTCACGATGAAGTTTTATGTAATAAAAGTAAGTAATTAAATAGGATAATGCAATTCTACAAAATGCTATTTTTACAGCTATTAAAACAAATAGGGAGGATAAACTTAAATTCTGCGAATTAGAATTTAAAAGCCATAAAATAAACTCCGGTTATTTTATATGAATGGTTATGGTCTTTGTTCTATTATTTCAATTGGGAACTTTATTCTGTCTTGAATTATCTCCTCTTGTTCACAAATATCATCGTCATCAAAATCATATACCCACTTAATGGTAAGCTTTATATTTTCTTTTGAAAGGGCCACTAAACCTTGAAGGAACTTTAATATGATCCTCACACTCGAGGTATTCATATATTCAAGTTTGAGTGTTGAATTAATTGCTTTTGGCGAAGTTTTTTTAAATTCCTATGGCCATAAAATAGTGGTTTGTAATATAGAATAGGATCTTCCGGAATTGATTTACCGGCAATAAGAAGCTCACCGTTAATGTTAAATTTTACCTCTGGAGATTTTAGGGTAGATGCAATTATTAAGGTTTCAATTAATACTTTGTTTAGTTTTTTGTTGTTTAGCTCAAAATCGACACTAAAATATCAAATTTTTTCTGATTTAAGGGATTTCTTTTTTAGAATACACTTGTTTGGTTGTTTTACAACTCATCACCCTAATTCAACAATTCACCGTTTTTTTGGTTTACCGCCTTATGTCTACTTTCTATTTTTGTGGACATAAAAAACAACTCAATGAAAAAAAATTACACAACTTTAGTATTTCTATTTTTTTTAGTTTTTATAACTAAAAGCTTCGCGCAAAATCCTACACAAACCATTCGAGGAACGGTTAGCGATAAACAATCCTTTTCGCCTATACCGGGTGTTAATGTTATTATTATCGGGTCAAACCCTGTTAAAGTTGGCTCAACTGATATTGACGGGAAATTTAAAATTATGGAAGTTAATCCCGGAAGGTATGACCTTAAAGTAACTTATTTAGGCTATAAAGAAATTGTTTTGCCAAACGTAGTGGTTACCTCAGGAAAAGAAATTGTTTTGGAAATTGGAATGGAGGAAAATATTAATTCCTTAAACGAGATCGAAGTTTCGGGAACAAAGAAAAATGAAACAAATAATGATATGACTAGTGTTAGTGGTAGATCATTTTCTATGGAGGAAGTTAACCGTTATGCCGGGGGGCGTTCAGACCCTGCGCGGTTAGCTGCAAATTTTGCCGGTGTAAATTCACCCGACGATTCACGAAACGACATTGTAATTCGTGGTAATTCTCCCAGCGGTGTTTTATGGCGTATTGAAGGATTAAATATTCCAAATCCAAATCATTTTTCTACAGTAGGCACAACAGGTGGCCCTGTTAGCGCCATAAACACAAACGTTTTAAAAAATTCAGATTTTTTCACCTCGGCTTTCCCTTCTGAATATGGTAATGCTAATGCGGGTGTTTTTGATCTTGGTTTTAGAAATGGTAATGCTAATAAGCGGGAACACACTGTTCAATTAGGCGCTTTAACGGGCTTAGAGGCTATGACAGAAGGGCCTATTAATAAAGAAAAAGGTTCGTCATATTTAATTGCTTATCGTTATTCGTTTACCGGTTTTGCACAAGCTTTGGGTTTAAATATTGGTACAACTGCTACACCTTTTTATCAGGATCTTTCTTTTAAAGTTAATAGCGGTACTTCTAAATTAGGAAAGTTTACCTTATTTGGTTTAGGGGCAAAAAGTAGAATAGATTTTTCTCACAATAAAATTGATAGTACCGATTTGTTTGCCGACCCAACTGCCGATAGTTATTTTACCAGCGACGTTGCATTGATCGGATTAAAACATTTTATAAGAGTTAATAGTAGATCGTATTTTAATACTGTTATTGGCGCTACTTATTCAGCATCTGATTTTAATCAAGATTCTATTTCGAAATTGGATTTAAAACCAAAACGTGTTGTAGAAAATAAAGCTACTCGCTATAATTATTCGGTTAATACATCTTTTAATTCGAAAATTAACTCTAAGTTGTTTTTTAAAGCTGGAGCCATTGGCGAATTAATAAACTTAAACTTAGATTATAGAGATAGATCCTATTCGCCGGATTGGCTGCAAATTTGGGATTTTAAAGATAACACAGCTTTGCTGCAAGGCTATGTGCATGCAAAATATAATTTTACCGATAAATTAAATTTAAACATTGGCGTTCACTCTCAATTTTTAACTTTAAATAATTCGTGGAGTGCCGAACCACGCTTAGGTTTAAAATATCAGTTGAATCAAAAAAATACAATAAGCGCTGGTTATGGTTTACACAGCCAAATGCAAGCGGTTGATGTATATTTTTACCGCCAAATAAAAGCAGATGGCACATACGACCAAACAAATAAAAATTTAGATTTTACACGCAGTCAGCATTTTGTTTTAGGATACGATTTTTTACCGGCACAAAATTGGCGTATAAAAACCGAAGTATATTATCAATATTTATTTAATGTACCGGTAAATAATTACGCAAGCAGTTATTCTATTTTAAATTCGGGTTCAAGTTTTAATCCTTTCGATCAAAGTAATTTGGTTAATAAGGGAACGGGCGATAATTACGGTTTAGAATTAACTATTGAGAAATTTTTTAGCAAAGGGTATTATGGTTTAATAACCGGTAGCTTATATGAAAGTAAATATAAAGGCAGTAATGGTAAGGAATATAATACTGCATTTAACGGTAAGTATGTATATAATGTTTTAATTGGAAAAGAATTTAAATTAGGCAAAGCAAAACGTAATACATTTACTGTAGATTTAAAAATGACACAAGCCGGCGGCAGGCATTATACACCAATAGATTTAGAAGCTTCGAAACTAGTAAAACAAGAGGTTTTAATGGGTGATGATTTTGCATATAGTGCCCGTAATACAGATTTTTTTAGATTAGATTTTAAATCGGGCTTTACATTTAATAGTAAAAAATCTAAGTTATCACAGTCTATCTTTTTCGATATTCAAAACGTAACTAATAATAAAAATGTGTTTGCGCAACGTTATAACTCTATTACAAATAATATAAACACGGCTTATCAAATTGGATTGTTTCCAAACTTTGTTTACAAAATTCAGTTTTAATTGTATGAAAAAAATAGTCATAATAAATGGTCATCCTAAAAAGGATAGTTTTTGTAATGTTTTATGTGATACCTATAAAGCTGCCGCAAATGCTTCTGGATACGAAGTAGTGTTAATAAATTTGTATGAGTTAAAATTTAATTTAGATCTGCAAAATGGATTTTCAAGCAAAAGGGAGTTGGAACCGGATATTATTTTTGCGCAAGAAAAAATAAAATGGGCGCAACATATTGTTATTGTTCATCCCGTATGGTGGGGCTCAGTTCCTGCCTTATTAAAAGGATTTTTTGATAGAACTTTATTGCCGGGTTTTGCCTTTAAATATCGCGAAAATAGTGTGATGTGGGATAAATTATTAGCCGCAAAAACAGGCCGTATCATTTATACAACCGATACACCGGTTTGGATATACAAATACTTTTTTATGGCGCCGTCGGTTAATCAAATAAAAAATAGAACCTTAGAGTTTTGCGGCGTAAAACCGGTTAAAGTAACTGCCATTGGACCCATTCGAAAATCAACTTCAGAGTTTAGGCAAAAGTGGATAGAAAAAGTTGAAATCCTTGGAAAAGATGCTTCGTAAACTTATTAAAATAAATGTCCTGTTTTATATTATAAAATTTACGGGAAAAGTATTTAACGGACAGGTAATTAAAACAAAGAGCTAAAAATTCTTACATTTAAACAATGAGAGAGAAAAAAATACGATTTATTTACATGTTCTTTTTAGGAATAATTATTGCCTTTGTGATAAGCAAGGTAATGCCTCATTCTATTGAAGATCATCATGAGTTTTTTGATTATTTAATGTCGATTATCATCACTTTCATAGTTTGGGAAGGTAATTTGCGTATTGACAATTGGCTGAATAGTAAGATAACCTGGCTTCAATCGCCTGTAAAAAGATTAGGGATACAGTTTGTTATCAGTGTTGTTTTTAGTTCTATTGGTACTTATATTCCAATGAAAGCGTTCAACACCTTTGTTTGTGTAATTCCTGCAGAATTAGAAGGTATAATGATGAATATATGCCTTGGAGCAGGCGTTGGCGTTACAATTATTTTATTAACTGTTGAGATCAGTGCACAGTTCTTCAAGAATTGGAAAGCTTCACTTATTGAAATAGAACATTATAAAACCGAAAGTGTTCAGGCGCAATTACAAAATCTTAAAAATCAGTTAAACCCACATTTTTTGTTCAATAATTTAAGTGTGTTATCCTCTTTGGTATATATCGATCAGGATAAAGCAGTTGATTTTATCAATCAGCTTTCAAAGGTTTACCGTTATTTATTGGATAATAGAGATACAGAATTGGTGAGTCTTGAAACAGAATTAAATTTTATAAAAGCTTATACTTACCTGATAAAGATACGTTTTGATAAAAATATTATTTTTAATATAACAATTCCTCAAGAGAAAACTGTTTTGTTATTACCGCCACTTTCACTTCAAATGCTTATTGAAAACGCTATAAAGCATAACGAAATTTCTGAAGATCTTCCTTTAACAATAGATATAGATATTAAGGATAACATGTTGCAAGTGTTTAATAACATTCAATTAAGGATCACTAATGAAATTAGTTCTAAAACGGGAATTCAAAATATAAAAGACCGCTATAAATTTTTTACAAATGAAGAGGTTGAAGTGTTTCAAACGGAAAAACTATTTTGTGTTAAACTTCCATTATTAAAAGCGCAATGAACGTAATTGTAATCGAAGACGAAAAATTATCTGCAGACCACTTGGTTGCACTTATAAAAAAGGTTGATCCAACTATTTCTGTGATCGCTAGGTTTGATTCAGTAAAAAAAAGTATTGAAGAATTTAATAAAGGATTAAAGGCCGATCTTCTTTTTGTTGATATTCATTTAGCAGACGGCTTAAGTTTTGATATTTTCTCGAAAATATCCATTGATACACCTGTTATTTTTACAACAGCCTATAATGAATATGCTATTAAAGCCTTTGAAATTAATAGTGTAGATTATTTATTGAAACCAATTGGTATTGAAGAGTTAAGACGTGCAATAGAAAAATTTAAAAAATTGAATGGTTTAAATCAAGCTCTTATTTTAGAAAACATCAGCAACGCTTATCAGGGAATTAATAAACAATTTAAAAACAGATTTATGGTAAAAATTGGCGATTCAATATCGTCTGTTAAAACCGAAGATATTCTGCATTTTATTTCAGAAGATGGGCTGGTATTGATCTCTACCAACAAAGGCAAGCGATATACAATAGATTACACTTTAGATAATTTAGAAACCTTAATTTCTCCCGAGGTTTTTTTTAGGATTAACCGAAAGGTGATCGTTAATATTAATAGCGTTCAAAAAGTGAGCTCCTATTTTAATAGTCGATTAAAATTAAATACAGAGGCGCTATCCGATGACGATTCTGTTGTAAGCAGAGAGCGCGTGAATGATTTTAAACTCTGGCTCGATAAGTAATTTAGCTACAAATTATAGTATTTTTTTAGGACTTAAAAATAAACACGTTACTTTGCCGTAACGTGTTTGCCATAATAGATATAGAAACCTGCGGAGGTAAATTTAATTACCAAAAAGGTAGGATAACAGAGATCTGTATTATTGTGCACGATGGTTTAGTGGTTGTAGATAAATTTACAACCTTAATTAATCCCGAATGTTACATTTCACCTTACTACACAGGTATTACCAATATCACTAACGATATGGTTCGCGATGCACCCAAGTTTCATGAGGTTGCAAAAAAAATAATTGAAATGACCGAGAATTGTGTTTTTGTGGCACATAATGTTGGTTTTGATTACAATTTTGTGAAGGAAGAATTTGCATCATTAGGGTATAAATATCAGCGCGAAACATTATGCACCGTTCGCTTAAGCAGAAAATTAATTCCCGGAAGGATCTCCTATAGCTTGGGTCATTTATGTGCCTCCCTGGGAATAGAGATCTTTGGGAGACACCGTGCTGAAGGGGATGCAGTGGCAACTGCCCAATTGTTCGATCTGCTAATTCAATTAAAGAACCAAAATCCCTTATATAAAAATAAAGGGGTGGTAGAATTAATGACGCGCAGAGTAGATAATATAAAAAAATACATTTTAGATAAATTACCAGAGAGCTGCGGGGTGTATTATTTTTTGAATAAAGATGGCGAGATCATTTATATTGGAAAAAGTGTAAATATGTACACCCGTGCTCAAAGTCATTTTGGCACCGAAGAACGTAAAGGTAAAAAAATGTTGAACGATCTTTATAATGTAGATTTTATTGAAACAGGCAGTGAATTAGTGGCTTTGTTATTAGAAGCCGAAGAAATAAAAAAACATAAGCCGCTTTATAATCGCAAAAGCAAAGCAGATATTTTTACGCATAGTATTGATTGGTTTAAAAATAAAGAAGGTATCATTCATTTTAAAATTGTGCCTTATGATGAGGCGGAAAATTCATTAGTAGCTTTTACGAATTATGCTTCTACCCGCGAAAGATTAGAGAGTTGGATCGAAGAAAAGGTGTTGTGTTTGCAATATTGTTCTTTAACCAGCGAGGGAAGTTTTTGCTTTAATCATCAGATAAAAAAATGTAATGGCATTTGTGCGGGTGAAGAAGAGGCGAAAGAATATAACAAACGTGCTCAGCAAATTATAGAGCAATACTCCTTTCATCATTCTGATTTTGCAATTATAGAAAAGGGAAGAAAGCCTGAAGAAAATGCATTGATCCTTATTGAAAACGGACATTATGTGGGTTTTGGCTATTTTGACAGTTCTGATAATTTTAGTTCACGAGAAGAAATTGCAGGATTAGTAAAGCGAAGTTTGTATTATCCCGATTCGGATGGATTGGTGCAAACCTGGTTACGTAAAAGTAAACGACGAGTTATTGATCTTTGATGGAAAGAACAAATAAATAGGACCGTGTCAATTATTTTAAGCAATTTTACATTGAAATTAAAAGGTAATGGAATTAAATGATCTAACTGTAATAGAGCAAACTCAAAAGTGGATAAAAAATGTTGTGATAGACATGAATTTTTGTCCTTTTGCTGCAAAGGCAATGCTTAAAAAAAGTATTCATTATTCTGTTTCAAATACACAAGATCTTAAATCAACTTTAGAAATTTTAATTAAAGAGTTGCAGTATTTGGATAATAATGAAGAAATTGAAACTACTTTTTTAATTTTTCCAAATCAATTTTCTGATTT
>JBEIEI010000032.1:0-17983 GCA_040382975.1 Flavobacteriales bacterium | reverse complement strand
TTTTTTATTTTAATTAATCCATAACTATGAATGCAGTTGAAACTATAATAAAAGAATATCCTTACAAATTAATTTTAGGTTCTGCATCGCCCCGTAGACAAGAATTGTTAAAGAGTTTAGGCTTTGAGTTTTTAAACAAACCTATTAAGGCCGATGAAAGCGTTTGGCCAAAAGATCTTAAAGCACAAGAAATTCCAATTTTTCTTGCTGAACTAAAAGCCGATGCCTATGAAAATGTATTAAAAGAAAACGAGCTTTTAATTACTGCAGATACCGTTGTTTGGTGTGATGGAAAGGTGTTTAATAAACCTGAAAATTTTGCTGCCGGCAAAAAAATGTTGGAAGAATTAAGTGGTAAAATGCATGAAGTATATACCGCTGTCTGTTTAAAAAGTGCAAACAAACAAACTACATTTTATGATGTAAGTAAAGTGTATTTTAAAAAATTAAAGCCAGACGAGATAGAATATTACTTAACCAATTTTAGTCCTTATGATAAAGCCGGTGGTTACGGTGTACAGGATTGGATTGGCTATATTGGCATTGATAAAATTGAAGGTAGCTTTTACAATGTAATGGGCTTGCCCGTTAAAGAGTTGTATGAAGAATTAGTGAAGTTCTAAAAAAAGAGCGCAATGTAAGTTGCGCTCTTTTTTTTAATTTACTTTCTCTTTTTTCTTTTCTTCCTCAATTTCTCTTAATCTGTTTTCTTCATCTTTTAAAGCTTTTTCAACTCTCTTTTTTTCTTGTACTTTTTCGCGATAGGCATAATTTCTCATATTTTTTTCGCGGATACCACTAAAATAACTTTTTGTAGTTATAATTACTACTCCGCCCATAACATCGCCATACATAGCAGGCACGCCTACGCTAAATACTGTTAAGTTCTCAATACCTAATCCCGGAATAGTACTTGCTCCCAATGTTCTTACACCATCCACAAAGTAACCGGTTGCTTCGCCTCTTGTGCCTCTAAAATGAACCTCACCGTTTGTTTCAATTACATCAGATGAAATACTGGTTAACACACCTTTTATATCTCCCCTCGAACTGCCCGCTAATTGCAATAATTCTGTTGCATCTAAACTTTTCATGGTATACATGTTTTTATCTACACCTGCTTTTGTGTAATCGTAAGCTTTAGCAACCACCGTTACTGTGCCAAGCGTATTTGGGATCATTTTTACATCCACATAAGTCGCCTCATTGGGGATTATTTTAATTTTATTTACCGGCTGTGTTTGGTGACCGCTTTCAATTACCACGATGTCATACGAAGCCGGATTTAAAGGTTTGTAAGAGTATTTGCCAACTTCAACCCCTAATGTCATCCCATTGAACTCGTGAACCGCTTACTAAATAGGTTCCTCCTTCGTCGGAGTGACAAGCGGAATAAAATACTTGTCAACTTTTTTTTGTAAGGATCAAAAAATCCTTTAAATAAAAGGGTTCAAAATAAGCCACATCTTCAAATGCTTTTTCTGAATATTTTTTATAGGATAGCCCGCACATAGCTTTGGCACTCGGTAAAATATCCAAAATAAACTCGCTGTTTTTTAGCGGCGATAAAAGCGATCTGCATTTTTCCATTCCGTCACCAAAAAAATAAATCTTGTTGTATTCAGAAAATTGTTTTACGGATTCCTCATCAACGATCAATGCTTCTGTGTTCTTTAACTGCACTAAATTGTTATCGTAAATCGCAGTATAAACTTCCATTCTTCTGGCATCTATTAGTGGGCAGTAAAACGCTTGACCATGTTCTGCAGATAATGCGGCGTTTGTCATTATTTCCAAAGTGTCTATCGCTATTAAAGGAATGTTTAAACTAAAGGCCAATCCCTTAGCGGCACTAACGCCAATGCGCAAGCCTGTGTATGAGCCGGGGCCTTTGCTAATTGCAATTGCATTTAATTGGCTAGGGCTAAGTGTAGCCTCTTTTAAAACTTCTTCAATAAAAACATGCAGGTTTTCGGCATGCGTGTAACCGTTATTTATTTCTTTAAAAGAAACTAATTCGCCATTATTACTTATAGATACAGAGCAAACAGTGGTTGATGTTTCAATATTTAAAATTAAAGCCAATTATTTTTCTGTTTTATAAAGATCCTCTTTCCTGACAATTTTTATTTTTGTGCCTTCTTTCAAACTTTTTGAAACTGCGCTGTAAGGGCCGCAGATCACTTCTTGTTTATCTGATAATCCTGAGATGACTTGAATGTAATCGTTGTCTTGTATTCCGGTTTTTACTTCTATTTGTTTCGCGGAGCCGTTATTAACTAAAAACACATATTCTTTAATTTTCACTTCTTCTTTTTTAAGATCTTTGTCTTCGTTGTCATTTTTTACTTTCACTTCTCGGTCATCAAACTCATCATTACTAGTAGTGTTTAATGAATCAGGGTTTCTGGTTGTTACTGCCTGAATTGGTATAGCAATAACGTTTATCACTTTTCTTGTTTGAATATCTACGCTGGCACTCATTCCTGGTCTGAACGGAATTTGATTATTATCTGAAATTAAAAATTGATACGATTCTCTAAGCAAACGGATCTTTACAACAAAGTTAGTTACCTGATCAACCGAAATCCCGGTACTGTTTGATGAGTTGGCGATCTCCGTAACAATGCCTTTAAATTTTTTATCCATATAGGCATCTACTTCAATAAGAGCCGTATCGTTTTTATGTACTTTAATAATATCATTTTCGTTCACCTCCACACTTACTTCCATTTCGTTTAAATTAGCCAAACGTAGGATCTCGGTTCCGGCCATCCCGCTAACGCCAACCACACGCTCTCCTTTTTCTACACTTAATTTCGAAACCGTACCGTCAACAGGGGCATAGATATAGGTTTTTTCTAAATTGGTGTTTGCCTCTTTTAATGTAGCCTCGCTGCTTTGAATATTGTATTGCCCTGCGTTTACCCCTGCTTCAAGCGCTTGTACGTTTGCTTTAGCTGATTCGTATTGTGCTTTAAATCCGTCAAATTCTTGTTGTGAAATGGCACTCTGTTCTAATAATTTTTTATTTCTGTTAAAGGTAGCTTCGCTATTGGCTAAATTGGCTTTTGCCTGCTCTAACTGTGCCAATGCAGTTTTTAAATTTGCTTTAGTAGTGTTTACATTGGCATTTACTCTGTCTATTGCGCTTACATAAAGGTCTGGTTTTATTCTGCATAACAGATCTCCTTTTTTTACCTGATCGCCTTCCTTTACGGCCATTTCAGTGATCTCGCCACTTACATCACTGCTTAATTTCAATTCTGTTTCCGGTTGAATTTTTCCGGTTGCAGAAACTAATTCAATTATTGTTTTAGTTGTTGCCTTTTCTACATAAACCTCGGTAGGTTTATTTCCATTAAGGTATTTAATTAATATCACTGAGAAAATAATTAATACTCCAATAGCTATTATCCAATATAGTCGTTTCATTCCTTAGGTTAAATTTTGAATTTTTATTTCGAAGAAATATTTGTTCAAATTTAACTAAATATATAGGTTTTGCTGTAAAACCATGTTTAAATTTGTGTGTTTAGTATATAATATTTACCACTTATAAAGTTTACATGAATTCAGGCAAAGACAAGACCCCAAATAGTTTAATAAATGAAAGCAGTCCTTATTTATTACAGCACGCCTATAATCCGGTAAACTGGCTTCCTTTTTCTGATGCAGCTTTTGAAAAGGCTAAAAAAGAAAATAAACCTGTTCTTATTAGTATTGGATACAGTGCTTGCCACTGGTGTCATGTAATGGAACATGAAAGTTTTGAGGATGCTGAGGTGGCTAAATTAATGAATACCCATTTTATAAATATTAAAGTTGATAGAGAAGAGCGTGCAGACGTGGATATGCTTTATATGCAGGCTGTTCAGTTAATGACAGGCCAAGGCGGCTGGCCTTTAAATTGTTTTACTTTACCCGATGGCAGGCCAATTTACGGCGGTACCTATTTTAATAAAAAAAGATGGATGGAGGTCCTCAATGGCTTGGCGGGATTATATTCACAGGATATTGACAAAGCCAAAGAGTATGCGCAAAATTTAACGGATGGCATAAATCAATCAGAATTATTAACCACTCAAAAACAAACTGACCTGCTTTTAACCGAAGAAGTATTAGCTGCAGGTATTACTAAGTGGAAAACTATGTTGGATAACGAGCACGGTGGACCAAACCGCGCGCCCAAATTTCCATTACCTTCTAATTATGTTTATTTATTACGTTATGCAACTTTAACTAAAGATCAAGAACTATTAAAGCATGTAGATCTTACTTTAGCAAAAATGGCCTATGGGGGTATTTATGATCAGTTACACGGTGGTTTTGCGCGATACAGCACAGATATGATCTGGAAAGTGCCGCACTTCGAAAAAATGCTTTATGATAATTCGCAATTGGTCTCTTTGTATTGTGAAGCATTTACTATCACTAAAAATAATTTATACAAAGAAATTGCAATAGATACTTTGACCTTTGTAAAGAAATATTGGTACACGCAAGAAGGTTGTTTTTATTCGGCCTTTGATGCTGATAGCGATGGCGAAGAAGGAAAGTATTATGTGTGGAATCAATTAGATCTTAAAGATCTTTTAGGAGATGATTATTCTGTTTTTGCAGAGTATTATGAAATTAATGATACCGGCTATTGGGAACACGGCAATTATATTTTAATGCGTTCTGAGAATTTAGCCCAAGTACTTACGAAATTTAGTTTAACCAAAGCCGAATTAGATCAAAAAATTAATGCCTGCAAAGGTATTTTAAAGCAAGAGGTTAAAAGCCGTATTATGCCGGGTTTAGATGATAAGTCTATTACGTCATGGAATGCCATGATGTGCACTGCTTATGCTAAAGCATATTTAAGTTTTGGAGATCTAGAATACAAAGAGATCTGTTTATCATCCATTAATTTTATTTTAAATAAATTATCTAAGGCAGATGGAAGTTTGTATAGAACCTATAAAAATGGAACGGCAAAAATTGATGCTTTTTTAGATGATTATGCTTTTACGATCGAAGCATTGCAACATAGTTACTTAGTAGCAAATAACGAAGACTATTTAATAAAGGCCAAAACCTTAACGCAATTAGCATTGACCCAATTTTCAAATCCAAAAAGTGATCTTTTATATTACACGAACAATTCATCATCGCAATTAGTAGCGCGTACCTCTGAGATAAGCGATAATGTTATTCCGGCTTCAAATTCTCAGATGGCACTTAATTTATTTTATTTAGGAACCTATTTTGGGAACGAAGATTGGACAAAAAGGGCAGAGCAAATGTTAAATTGCGTGGTGTCCGAAATGAAAGCCTATGGCCCTGGATACAGCAACTGGGGCTGTTTAGCGCTTCATTTACTCTTTCCTTTTAAAGAAATAGTCATTGTTGGTAACAATGTTAATGAAAAGTTGTTGAGCCTCTACAAAGAAGGCATAACTAATGCGATTTTAGCGGTTAGCGCTAGTGAATCAGATCTACCATTACTGCTAAACAGGTTCGATAAGCAAAAAACATTAATTTATGTTTGCGAAAATAGAACTTGTAAACAACCGGTAGAGTCTGTTAAAGAGGCATTATTACAATTTGAAAAAATATAGTTACATAATTCTTTTTTCTGTTTTTTGCATTCTTACAAAGGCTCAAGTGCTTTTGCCGTCAACGGATGCACCATTTGACACACAACATAATTTTAATCCCAAGGTAATAAAGGCAAATAATATCCGACGGATCACCTTTGATATTCTTGATAAAAAAGATTTTCAGGTGGCGGTAGATAAGAATTTGATCGAATCTTATGATTTTGATACCAATGGCATGTTGTCGCGTTATTATTATACTACCATCATTAAAACAATTGAAAAAGAAATTACAACGCCACCGGTTTATAAAAAAAGAAAGAAGATAAGTAGCGGCGAGACTAAAACAATGAGCGTTTATATTTACGACACCGTGAGTACAAATTATTTTTATGCAGGTAAAAATTTAATTTTAAAGCGTTATCATGATGGTTTTAATTATTATGAAAGTCGCTACTACCGTTACGATTCATTTGGTAACTTAACTAAAGAATTACGTTTTAAAGAAACAAACAACAGTAAGGATAAAACTTTTTTTGTTTTGGGAAATCAGGTTTTGTTAAGCGAAGATAGTTTCCAGTATCAAAAATATTCCTCAGGCCAGCTTAAGTGTACGTATTTAAATACAGAACATAGGCCGTATAAAGAGGTGGTAACTAACTACGATAATTTAGGGAGGAGAAAAGAAATATTCGAAAATTACACAGTGGCTTCATGGATAATGCAGGAACATAAGTTCGAATATATTAATAATCGCTTATCTGTTGCCAAATTTAAAGGCAATGCGCATACCAGTATAGATCTAAAAATAAATTACGAATATGATACTAAACAAGAATTATATTCCGAAAAGCATTATAACAAGGATGTTTTAGAAAAGGAAGTAAGTTATATTACCGATTCGGGTAATGGCTTATTAAACTCGTTCATTATCCGCGACCCAAAAAATAAAACCATCCGTATCGTAAAATTAAAATACGATTTTGGCGGGGTGAGTAAGCGAAGTAAATAAAAAACCTCGCAAAAAAAAGTTTACAATTGATTTTTTTTGGGCATACAGTATCCCTCTCTTAGAGAGGGTGCCTGAAAGGCGGGAGAGGAAAGATGGAAATATTTTCCCTCCCTCGTCCTTCGGACACTCCCTCAAGAGGGAGATACTGTGTGTGCTAAAGGGAGACAAAAAAACCATACGCATCGTAAAATTAAAATACGATTTTGGCGGGGTGAGTAAACGAAGTAATTAAAAAAACCTCAAACTTTTCAGTCTGAGGTTTCTTAATGTTTTTTTATTTTTTTAGTGATGATGATGTCCGCCCGGACCGTGAACATGACCATGGTCTAACTCTTCTTGCGTAGCCGGCCTTACTTCTAAAACCTCACCAATAAAGTGAAGGTCATACCCTGCTAATGGGTGATTGAAATCCATTTCAACATGCGCATCCGTAATTTCTAAAACTTTACCAATTAATTGGTTGCCTTCAGCATCGTTCATTTCAATATCTTCACCTACTTTAATTCTTACGTCATCAAATTTCCCGTCTACTTCAAAAGCAGCTTTATCAATTTTTACTACATACTCTTTTTCAAAAGCACCATACGCTTTTGCTGCACCAATATGAAAATCAAATTTGTCACCTTTTTGTTTTCCACTTAAGTTAGATTCAAAATCGGGTAACACGCCACCAAAACCAAATAAGAATACAAATGGTTGTTCTGTAGAAGTTTGTTCTATTAATTCTTCCGGTTGTTTATTTTTACTTGCAGTTAAATAATAATTAACTGTTACTGCTTTTTCGTCTGAAATAGTCATATTAATTTTTTTTCGAATTTACTGTTTTTAGTTTAATTGGTTAAGGTTTTTTTCTAACAGAAAGGTTAGTTTTTGTTTGTTAATATTGGGTGTTATTTCGGAGTGCATGGTAAACGATACGGCACCGGTTTGCTCGCTAACCGAAATAGCTAAAGCATCTGTGTTTTCTGTAATACCAACAGCTGCACGGTGGCGCATGCCGTAATTTGCCGGAAAATTCTCTTTTTCAGTAACAGGTAAAACACATCTGGCAGCTATAATTCTGTTGTCTTGAATAATTACTGCGCCATCATGTAAGGGGGAGTTTTTAAAGAAGATATTTTCAAGCATTCTGCTGGTTAATCCGGCGTCTAAATAATCTCCAGTATTGATAAAAAATTTAAGATCCGACTTTCTGGCAATAATAATTAAGGCGCCTGTTTTGCTTTCGCTCATATTAAAACAAGCCTCAACTACTGCCTCAATATTTAAATGTATTTCGGTTTCTGCAGTAGGAGAAAAATTAAGTTTAAAGATCTTTTTCCAATTCTTGTTTCGTAAAAATTCATTAGAGCCAATATAAAGTAAAAACTTTCGTATCTCTTGCTGAAACACGATCATTACTGCTATTACGCCTACGTTTACAAACTTTCCAATAATGGAAGAAAGCAATTTAAGATCAAAGGCTTTAATTACGATATAAGCCAAATAAATTAGTGCCAAGCCAATAAAAATATTTACTGCAGATGTGCCTTTAACCAAATTATAAGCTAGGTAGAGGATAATGGCCACTAAGAAAATATCGATGGCGTCAGTTATACCAAAAGAGATAAAGAATATAAAATTTTGTATCAGCACTTTTGGTTATTTATTAATTTTTTTTCGAATTCTCATACATCTCATGCACTAAACCATCCGATAATCCAATTTGTGGCACGTATACTTTTTCAATGTCCGCATTTTTCATAATGGTTAAAAATATTTTAGCAGCAGGTACAATTACATCGGCTCTATCCGGCTTAAGGTCCAAGCGCTCAATTCTTTCTTGATAGGTGTATGAACAGAGCATGTCATAAATATTTTTTAGTTTTTCATAACTTAAATGTTTGTTTTCTTTTTTACCACTCATTTTAAAGATCTTATTAATATTTCCTCCTGATCCAATAGCGCTTAATGGATGAATGCCAACTGTATTTCTTTTAAGCCAGATCTTCATTTCTTCAAATTCATTCTTATCTACTTTATCTAACAACATTCTTACAGTGCCAATATTAAATGATCTTGCCGCAACTACTTTGTTATTAAAATATAAAGTTAATTCAGTACTTCCACCGCCAACATCAATATATAAATAAGCCCAACGTGGATTTAATAACTCTTCGATGTGGTTAGAGAACACCAATGATGCTTCATTCTTACCATCAATAATTTCAACATTTAAACCTGTTTCGGATTTAATTCGGGAAATTATTTGACTGCCATTTGCGGCATCTCTCATGGCGCTGGTGGCAACAGCTCTATAACTTACTACTCCATAGGCTTTAATTAATTCGGAGTAACCTTTTAAGGCGGTAATAAGTTTTTCCGTTTTCAGATCAGATATTTTTCCAATAGTAAACACATCTTCACCTAGTCTTATCGGCATCCTAAATAACTCTTCTTTATTAAAATGTGGTTTGCCATCCACAATATACACCCTGCAAAATAATAATCGCATGGCATTACTTCCAATATCTATCGCTGCAAAAACCATTAGTTATAAATTATTTTTTTTGTTTTATTTAAATTCAAGTATTTTTCTTTGTCAGTTTTTAAAAACGCGTACACTTCATCTTGAACACGTACTTTCTTTTCTCCCGGCTTAGGTTTTTTGTAAATATTTTCTTGCTTTTTATCCAAGATCCTCACTTTAGTATTACCCGATAATTGAATGCGTATAATTTCTTTTATTTGCGATCTAATTTCTTCATCAAAAATCGGAACGGCTACTTCACTTCTGCTATCAAGGTTACGGCTCATCCAATCGGCTGATGAAATAAATATTTTTTCATCACCACCATTATAAAAAATAAAAACACGTGTGTGCTCTAAATATTTATCTACAATACTATACGCTTTAATATTATCGCTCCAGCCAACAAAATCAGTAACCAATGAGCAGGTTCCTCTAATTATTAAAGTTATCTGAACACCTGCTTTACTTGCTTCGTATAGTTTTTCTATCATTTCTTTATCTACCAAACTATTCATTTTTAAAGTAATGGCGGCAGGTTTTTTACTTTTTGCAGATTGAATTTCTTTTTGAATGAGATCTAAAAATGTTTTTCGCATATAAAAAGGCGCAACAACTAAGGCTTTAAAATTATAAACCTTAAAGTTGTTTTCGTAAAAATCAAACACCTTCGTTAAGTCTTCAGTAATTAATTTGTTGCAAGTAAGTAAAGAAAAATCGGTATAAATTTTTGCTGTTTTTTCGTTAAAGTTTCCGGTACCAATATGGGCGTATTTAATAATTTTCCCTGCTTCACGCGTCGTTATTAAAAAAAGTTTTGAATGCACTTTTAAGCCTGGTACACCATAAATTACATTTGCACCTTCTTCTTGTAATTTGTTAGCCCAATAAATATTATTCTCTTCATCAAAGCGCGCTTGTAATTCTACTAACACTGTAACCTGTTTGCCGTTTTTTACAGCGTTAATTAAGGCATTTGCAATTTTAGATGAATCGGCAACACGATAAAGTGTGATCTTAATACTTTCAACCACCGGATCAATAGAAGCTTCTCGCAGTAGTGTAATTATATGGTTATAGGTGTGATACGGGTAATGTAATAAAATATCGCGGCTTTTTATTGCGCGTAATGTTGAAAGAGGGTTATTAATTAAATATTTATGTTCTAAAGCACGCGGGTTGTTATAGGTAAGATTTTTTTCGCCAAGTTTCGGGAAGCCAATAAAATCTTTAAAATTATGATATCGTCCACCCGGAATGGCATTGTCTTTTTTTGCCATACCTAATTTACGCATAATGTATCGCAACATATCATTTGGCATTGCTGCATCGTAAACAAAGCGCACAGGCAGCCCTTGCTTCCGAGCCTTAACACTTTTAGATATTTTTTCGATCATGCTTTTACTCACATCGTTATCCATATCTAATTCGGCATCTCTCGTAAGTTTAATATTGTATGCTTCAACAGTTCTAAATCCAAAAACATCAAATATTTGGTCGGTGTTAAAACGAATAACATCATCAAGCAACATTATAAAATTTTTATTGCCTTGTTTTGGCAACACTACAAAGCGTGAAATTATTTTTGAGGGGATTTCAATGATCGCAAATTTGTTTTTTTGGTTGTTAACGATGGATTCCATTTTTAAATACAAATAGCTTGCTTTGTCTTTTAAGAATGGAAATGGTTTTGTGTCGTCGATCATTACAGGAAATAAAGTCGAAATGATCTCTTCATGAAAGTAATGTTTTACAAAAATTTGTTGGTCGGCAGTTAGCTGTTTTTCGTTAATGATAAATACATTATTAGCCGCTAATTCTTTTAAAATTTCCTGATATATATATTCAAATTTAATTTGCTGTTCAATTACCTTACGTTGTAGGCGTGTTAATAATTCTTTCGGATCCTCATCATAAATTGCAAGGGCCTTTTTGCCAAGTTTTATTAAACGTTTAACCGTAGCAACTCGTACACGATAAAATTCATCGCGGTTATTACTGAAAATACCTAAAAATTTTAATCTTTCAATAATAGGTGTTGTTGGATCGGCGGCTTCTTGTAAAACACGTTCGTTAAATGACAACCAGCTTATTTCTCGGTTAATATATGGAGCTTCTTTTTTTTTCATTTGGGTTTTTGAGTACGTTATGTGTTGTTTTTGTAGTCTTTTGGAAATTTATGAAAGTTAAGTTTTGAATTTTCCTCACTAATATCTTTCCATGAATGTGTATTAAAAGTAATTTTGATTACACCGCAAGTAGGTACATTATCAATAAACACATCTTTACATAATTCATTAAAAACGTCGGTTATTGTTGGGTTGTGACCAAACAGCATTATTGAACTTTTTGAATCGGGTTGTTTTTTAATAATAGATAATAGATTTACAACGCTACTTTCATAAATAGTAGCATCTAATACAAAATTTTTCATATCAAAATCCAAAGAGCGTGCAAAGATCAAGGCAGTGTTTAATGCTCGTGTGGCAGTGCTTGTATATATCATTTGAGGAACTTCGTGATTATTAAAATACCAATCGCTTAATTGATAAGCATCGCTATACCCTCTTTCGTTCAAATGCCGGTCAATATCCTTAAGGTTTTCGTTTCCCCAATCGCTTTTTGCGTGGCGTATTAAAGTCAGCTCCTTCATGTTATTAATGTTTTAATAAAAAACATCAAATTAAAAAACTATTAAGTGTAAATTTACATAAAACCATACTTTGTTATGAGCAACAATTCAACAATTACCTGCCCAAATTGTAAATACGACTTTCCTATCGAGAATGCCTTGTCGCAAAAGATAGAAGATGATATAAAAAGCCGTTACCTAAAACGCTATAACGAAGACAAACAGAAGTTTGAAACAGAAAAAGCCCAACTAGCAAAGGAAGCAGAGCTTATAAAGATCCAAGGTGAGAATCAAGAACAGATCTTAGCCGATAAGTTACGTTTAGCAAAAAGCCAATTAGAGCAGGAAGCTATTAAGAAAGCCGCATCAGAAATGGCGCTTCAAATGGAAATGCTTAACAAAGAGTTAACAGATAAATCGCAAAAACTTAAAGAAAGTCAGGTTAAAGAATTGGAGTTAATGCAAAAGGAAAAGCAGATCAAAGAGCGTGAAGAGAGCTTAAAGCTTGACATGGAGAAGCAGATGGTTGCTCGCCAAAAAGAGATAGAAGACCGGGTAAAAAAAATGGAGAGCGAGCGTTCGGACCTTAAAATAAAGGAACTTGAAAAAAAACTGACCGATCAAGCCGAGTTAGTTGAAACAATGCGCCGTAAGGCCGAACAAGGAAGTATGCAATTGCAAGGCGAGGTGTTAGAATTAGCTTTAGAAGAGTTATTAAAAGCAACATTTCCTTTAGATTCGATAGAGGAAGTTGCAAAGGGAGTTAAGGGTGCCGATTGCGTGCAGCATATAAAAAATAATATGGGCGATTTTTGCGGAAAAATAATTTACGAGAGTAAACGTACAAAGGCTTTTACCAATGAATGGATAGAAAAACTAAAACGCGATATGCGCGCGCAACAAGCAGATATTGCTGTAATTGTTACCGAAACGCTTCCAAAAGATATGGATAGTTTTGGTTTTAAAGATGGTGTTTGGATCTGTAGATTTACGGATGTTAAACCCCTTGCATTTTTATTGCGCGATAGTTTATTAAAAATACATATTGCCTTAATTAGTCAGGAAAACAAAGGAGAAAAAATGCAGATGTTATATAATTATCTTACTGCCAATGAGTTCAGACAAAATATTGAGGCGGTTGTTGAGGGTTTTTTAGCTCTTAAAGATGGTATTACTCGCGAAAAGATCCAAATGGAAAAGATCTGGAAAGAGCGTGAAAAACAATTGGATAAAGTATTGTTAAATACTACTCAGTTTTACGGTTCAATTAAAGGGATAGCGGGTAATGCGGTTGGCGATCTTAAAATGTTAGAGTAAGTTAATTTATTAGGTTTAAAGCACTATAAAATTAAACAAATTACGTATCTTTAATGCTCCGGATTTATGAGCTCATTTAAACGCTATATAATATTTTTACTTTTATTTTCTTCTGTTTTAACGAAGGCGCAGTTTAATTATGGTCATCAAATGGATTTTGGAAAAAACAGGATCCAGTATCAAAATTTTAACTGGACTTATTTTGATTTTGAACGTTACAGAGTTTATTCTTACCAAGGTGGCGGCGAAATTTCTAAATACGTTTCTGTTTCAGTAAATAAACAGCTGCCGCTCCTAGAAAAGAAATTAGATTATCAAAGCGAAGAAAAAATAAGTATTTTGGTTTATAATAATCAAAATGATTTTAAACAAAGTAATTTAGGATTAAGTAGCGATGAGCAAACAAACATTGGTGGAGTTACCAAAATAATCGGTAATAAAATGAGCGTGTTTTTTAATGGCTCTCATGCCGAGTTAGATGTTCAGATAAAGGCCGGTTTAGCGCAGATCTTAATTAATCAGATCCTTTATGGTGGAAACGCAAGAGAAATGGTAAGGAATTCTACCTTGCTTAATCTTCCTGCCTGGTACGTTAAGGGTTTAGTAAGTTACGTTTCCGAAGGCAATACTTCTTACACCGATAACTATACATACGATGCGATCAAGAATGATCATCTAAGTCACTTTAATCGTTTAGAGGGAAAAGAGGCTGTTTTGGCAGGCCATTCATTATGGGCCTACGTTGTAGAGTCTTACGGCGAAGCAGTTATTCCAAATCTGCTTTATATGACAAGAGTTACACGCAGTCCTGATAACGCATTTTTATTCGTTCTTGGTGTATCGCTGTCTAATTTAGTTTACGATTTTACCGATGCCTATAACCGTAGGTTATTTATAAATAAAGATACTTTAAGAAAGTCTCCAATTAATAATAACAGCGTTTTAAAAAAGTATAAAACTACTCGGCAGTATTATCAGTTAAAAGTTAGTCCCGATGGTAAACAGGTTATTTATGCTCGAAGTGAATTAAATCAAGTGCGCGTGTATTTAAAAACCGTAGGAGAAAATAAGCAAAAACGATTATTAAAATTCGGACCAAAAGTTGAGCAGCTGCCGGACTACAATTATCCATTATTAGGTTGGCATCCTAATGGTGATATTGTGTTTATGATATATGAAAAAAAGGATCAATTGATCATCCATACAGTAGATATTGAAAAAAACGAAAAGGTAATTCGTAATTTACCCGGCTTTGAAAAAATAAATAGTTTTTCGTTTAGTCCTGATGGAAAAAAATTAGTGATCAGTGCGGTAAAAAAGGGCAAGGGACAAAGTGATATTTTTGTTTTTTCATTAAACACAAGCGCTATAGAGCAATTAACCAATGATATTTGGGACGATAATAATCCGGTTTTTATTAAAGGGAATAAGCAGGTCATTTTTGAAAGTAATAGGGTAGGCGATACTATTAAAGCTACAGACGATGCAAAATATTTTTATAAAATAAATAAAAATATGGATCTTTTCATGGCGCAATATCCATTCACCAATAAAGCCATGGTAAGGGTCACCAATACACCCGAAACAAATGAAACACAGCCGCAAATATTTAATAACAATTACATCTGCTATTTGAGCGAGAAGAATGGTATTTATAACCGCTACATTGCAGAGTTTGACAGCTCTATCTCTTTCGTTGATACTACCGAGCATTATCGGTATTTTTTTAAATCAAAGCCTATCACAAATTTTGACAGAAATATTTTAGAACATCATATTAATAACCAAAACACCCATGTTGGCGAGGTTATCTATGCAAATGGAAAAAATATGTTATTGGTTTCGCCAATTAGTAAGTTAAACGAAATTACTATTAAAGACCCTTTGCAAACCTGGGTAAAAATTTCTGCTCGACCTGTAATGGTTGATATTTCCGAAAATAGGGAGGTAAAAGCGCCCGAATCACTTTCGCCGACTAAAAAAGAAGATTCAGGGAAAGGAATAGATTTTGATAACTATAAATTTGAAGGCGATAAAAACAATGCGGTAAATACGTCAACGGTTGCGAGTAATAATCTTTCAAATAGAAAAGATTCTACCGGTAAAAAAACAGATGCAAATCTTTTTAATTTCCCTATCCAAAAAAATTATTTCACATCCTTTTATACAGATTATGTTGTAACACAATTTGACAATTCATTTTTAGCAAATAATTATCAAGTATTCTCGGGCGGCGCATCGCCACTATATTTAAATCCCGGATTTAATTTTTTAACCAAAGTTGCCATTAGTGATTTGTTCGAAGATCAAAGGATAACCGGTGGCTTCAGGATCAATCCATCTTTGGATAATGAGTTTATGATCTCTTGGGAGCGCAGAAAAAAATTAGTAGATCATCAATTTTTGGTTGACAGGCAGACCTTTGCTCGTGTTGACATTTCAACAGATCAAATTTCTAATTTTTATGCAAAAGTAAACACGCATTCGTTATCCTATAAAATTAAATATCCTTTTAGTCCGGTGGCATCTATTCGCGGTTCGTTGTTATATCGTAACGATCGATTCATGCCGCTTTCTAATGGTGATTTTTCATTGCCTTTAAAACCTGCTTACCAAAATATGGCAGGAGCTCGCGCTGAATATGTTTTTGATAATACCCGCAATGTGATGTTAAACATTATGAATGGTTTCCGTTTTAAAATTTGGACGGAGTATTGGCAAATTAAAGATGATGAGAATAGGAATTTATTTACCTCAGGTTTTGATGCCCGTCATTATCAAAAGATCCATCGTCAGATCACTTGGTGTAATCGCTTTGCCGGCGGTAATTCCGGTGGAACGGATCGTTTGATCTTTTATTTAGGAGGCGTAGATAATTGGTTAAATCCTTCTTTTAATAATAACATTAATGTTGTAAAACCCGAGCAATATGGCTTTCAAACCATAGCAACCAACATGCGTGGTTTTAAGCAAAATATTCGTAATGGAAATAATTTTTTGGTTTATAATTCCGAATTACGAATTCCAATTGTAAGGTATCTAATAAATTATCCTTTACGATCAGATTTTTTAAATAATTTTCAGTTAATAGGATTTACAGATGTTGGCATGGCATGGACCGGTTGGAATCCATTGAGTAAAGAAAATACTGAGAATATAAATGTTTATCCGTATGAAGGAAGCAATATTATAGTAACTGTAAATAATCCAAAAAATCCTTTAGTTGGCGGAATGGGTTTTGGTGTGCGGTCACGTTTATTAGGGTATTTTGTTCGACTTGACCTAGGCTGGGGAATTGATAATTGGCAAGTGCAGAAGCGAGTGGTAGGTTTTTCTTTAGCAACCGATTTTTAATATGTCAAATACTATCATCATTCTTTTAGTTATAGGATTAATTGCCGGTTTTTTAAGCGGCTTGGTTGGTATAGGCGGAGGAATCATTATTGTGCCGGTTTTGGTTTATTTATTAAACATGGATCAAAAAACCGCTCAAGGAACAACTATTTTTATGTTTTTGTTACCAATAGGTTTATTAAGTGTTTTCAATTATTATAAAGCCGGTAATATTGATTTTAAATTTGCAGCCATTATGGCAATTACTTTCTTTGTGGGTAGTTATTTTGGAAGCAAAACAGCTATTAGTATAGATTCAAAAGCAGTAAAACAAATTTTTGCTGTTGTTTTGATTTTAGTTGGCATTAAAATGTTGTGGAATAAATAATGGAACTTACCAATAAAATAAAAAGTTTATCTAAAACTTATTTTCAAAGGGTTATCGAAATAAGAAGGCATTTACACCAACATCCTGAACTCTCTTTTAAAGAATTTAAAACTTCTCAGTATATACAAAGTAAACTCTCTGAAGCCGGAATAGCATTTACAACCGGTTACATTGAAACAGGAATTGTTGCTTTGATCAAAGGAAAAAATCCAACTAAAAGAACCATTCTTTTGCGCGCCGATATGGACGCTTTGCCTATCGAAGAAAAAAACAACGTGCCTTACAAATCAGTTAACAACGGTGTAATGCATGCCTGCGGACACGATGTTCACTCGGCGATTGGATTAGGAGCTGCATTTATTTTAAATGAGCTAAAGGATGAGTTTGAAGGAACCGTTAAGATCATGTTTCAACCGGGCGAAGAAGTGTTGCCCGGAGGCGCAAGTTTAATGATAGATGCCGGAGTTTTAGAAAACCCAAAAGTAGACAAAGCAATTGCCCTGCACGTTTTCCCAAGTATGGAGGCCGGTAAAGTTGGATTTAAAAGTGGTATGTATATGGCAAGCACCGATGAGTTATACATAACCGTAAATGGTAAAGGCGGCCATGCTGCAATGCCTGCCGACTATATTAATCCATTAGTAATTGCATCCGAAATAATTCTTGAAGTCAATAACCATTTTATGAAGCCCGGCGCATTAAAGGGCACATTAGGAGAAACTACGCCAACCGTTGTGGCTTTTGGTAAGATAGAAGGCAAAGGCGCCACCAATGTGATACCAGAAAAAGTTGAGCTGGAAGGAACATTTAGAACCATGGATGAAAAATGGAGAAAAATTGTTCATCATGAGTTACAACGTATAGTAAAAACAATTTCTGATAAATATAAGATCACATCTGTTTTAAGAATTGAAAAAGGATATCCTTTTTTAGTGAATGATGTAGATTTCACAAACGCATGTTTTGCGGTTGCTCAAAATTATTTAGGAAAAGAAAATGTGGAGGAGTTACCTTTGCGAATGACCGCAGAAGACTTTGCATTTATCACTCAAAAAGTACCAAGTTGTTTTTATCGTTTAGGTACAGGCAATAAAGAAAAGGCGATCACATCAGGTGTTCACACAGCTACCTTTGATATTGATGAAACTGCACTCGAAGTAGGAATTGGTTTAATGGCCAGTTTAACGATTGCAGAATTGAATAAATA
>JBEIEI010000031.1:0-18165 GCA_040382975.1 Flavobacteriales bacterium | reverse complement strand
TTACTCACTGGTCAAAGATGACCATTTTTATTCAAAATAAAAACCGTTTGCGTTTATTCCGGCTTTAAAATAGCTTTTCTGAATGCCATTAGCATCAAAAATATAAATAGTTGAACGTTGAACGTAGTCTAACGCATCCGCAACATAAAAACTAAAATCGTTTGGATTTACACCCAAGCCATAAAAATTTTTAGTTCCACTCGGGATAAATGCAGTTACAGGAAGCGCCACTGAATTAACAGCCATTTTAAAAACACCACCATTTAAAAAATACAAAGTGTCTTTAGTTTTATTTAAGCACAAGCTATTTGGAGAATTGCCTGCCGAAAATTGAAAAGAAGCCTCAATTTGATTTGTAATAGGATCTATTCGAGATAATTTACCCAAAACAGAATTAGCATTATCGCCACTGCTCAATATCCAAACCTTATCGTTTTTATCAACCACACTACTTCCTGCATTTATCCCAACATATATACTGTCTGCTTTTGTATCATTAACGGTATTTATTACGTAAGTGTAAGTCCGCTTCATATTAGTTACAAAGGCTTTGTTATAAATTAAAACCATTTGCTCTGTCCACCCACTACATGGAATTGAAGCGACCTTAGTATTTGAATTAAGATCTAAAACACTTATTGCGTTGGCATTATAATCGCTTACATACGCTTTCTGATTTGTAATAGGTAAAATGTAACGCGGCGATGATAGATTTGTGATCTGCGTTACTTTTTTAAACTGAGCATCGCACACAATAATTTTACCCGAATTATTTACTACCAAATAAAACTTACTATTGATATTGGATAAACTCTGAGCTACATCGCCAACTAAAGGAGAACCTGCATTTTGTGTTTGATAAAAATTTTCAATTACAGTATTATTTCCTGCATCAAAAAGAGAAACAGAAGCGTTACCGCTACCAAAATTTCCTTCGTTTATAACGTACACTTTTTTTGCAGATGTAAGTTGAACCGTAGGCTGGATATTATCTTGCGGCTTATCCTTTACACAAGATATAAACAGTGGAATTAATGCAATAAATTGAAAATATTTTTTCATAAAAAAATTTAGGCACAGTAAATAATTACTGTGCCCTTTGGTTAGTTTTTAATTATTTTTTTTACTGCGCTTTTATTACCTGAGCTGATCTGTAAAAAATAAATTCCGCTTTGTAAACGATCAAGATCTAAATCAGACTGCATTTCTGTTAACTGTTGTGTGAAAACAATTTTACCGCTAACATCACTAACTGTAACTGTTGTTTCTATATTATCAGTCATGTTAATTGTTAACGAAGCATTAAAAGGATTTGGATAAACATCAAATTTAAATCGGTTGCTATTTTCAGCAATACCAACGCTAGACTGAGTATTGGTAAAATTATCAATACCAAAAAACAGTGGCGTATTAATTCCAAAAGAACCAACATCACTTGAGTACATAAAAAATTTAATGCTATCCACATTCCCTAAAGAAGTAGTATTCACCCATTGCCATGAATCAACAATGTAATCTAAAACGCTATTTGTAAAACGAAAATCCGCCAAATAAAACGGAACACTGTCTGTTGTTAAAACGCCGCCTTTATATCCCTTAACGGTAACTTTAAAAAAGTCAGGATCATTTCCGGTTGTGCCACCAAATTTTTTAGCAAAAGAGTCGCCCAACTTCATGGATTTGTAAGCATAAGTGGTATTGGTAATATAAAAACCGTTAACTGTATTGGAAGGGGCGCTTAAGTTGATCACGCCTTGATCTTGCCCAACAACATAAATGTTTGAATTGTTATATCCTTTTAATGGTTTTACACCATACATATTCGTAAATCCAACAGTAGAGGAATCATACTTATTTGTGTAAGAAAAACCACCGCTCCAGAATCCACCATATTTATATTGAAAAGAAGCCCCTGTTGTATTGAACGGAATGCTTGTTGTACTTGAATAGGCAGAATTTGGAGAAAGCGTAAAAGTTTCAAAATCGGCAACAGTTGTTTGTGCTTTTAAGTTAAACATGCCCAAAGCAAGGGCTAATAAAGTAATTGTTTTTTTCATGTTATTGTTTTTTATATTTTGTTTGTAAAGTAATTCCCATTTCATAATTTCTCAAAGGCATTGGTCTGCCGGTAAGGATCGTGTAATTTTTATTAAATAAATTATTGCATGCTCCAAACACCGTAAAATTAAAAGCCTTAAAATTAATGTTATAATTAAACCTTGCAGAAGAAATATGATATGGATCTAACCATTGCGAATTATCGCTGGTTGTATAGCGATAACCAACATATTGATCAAAAAAAGTGATGGCCATTTTATCGTAGCCAAATAAAATGTTTGAGTTGATGGTATAACGTGGCGTATAAATTAATTGCTTGTTTACTGAGTTTTTATATTCCTGGGTATTTGAAGCCACGGTTGACAATACATAACCTGTTAAAACGTTTAAGCTACACCTGAATTTATTTTTTAAATAATTAATTCTCCAAGTTGTTTCTGTACCTCTACTCCAAACTTGTTGAATATTAATTGGCGAGGGGTTTCCATTAGACCCGGGCAACCATAAGATCCAATCCTCAATGTTTCTGCTGTATGCAGCGCCTGAAATAAAAACAGAAACATTTTTTAGTTGATGTTTAAAATCAATTGCTCCTTCATAAGTAAAACCTTTTTCGGGTTTTAAATTAACATTGCCGCCGGGCAACCAGTAAAGTTCATTTAAGGTGGGTTGCCTGTATACGTTAGCGGCATTAATCTTTAAAGAAATATGTTTTGATAATTTATACTCTGAAGAAATATTTCCTGTTACAGGCAAGGTGCCAACACTAAAGTGATCAGCTCGCACCGAGAAATAGGTAATTATCTTATCATTTAAAAACGAAAATTTATTTCCTGCTAAAATTGAGATCCTGTTTAAAGTTTTTGTTGATGCATAATTATTCGTGAAGGCCGAACTCGAAGAAAAGTTGACGCCAAAATTTAATTGATGCTGTTGATGCCAATTAAAATAATTTTCATTCTCGGCAATAATTGTTTGCGAGATGCTTTTTGAAAAAATTGAATTTAAACTATCCGTATAATTTATTTTATCTGTAAAAAAACCTCCACGAATAGTAGATTTAAAATTGACCATATGATAATTCCAGTCTGCAGTAACACGAGCCGCTGCATCACTTTGGTATTGTTTGCTCACCGTTTTCAGATCAAAAGATGGTAATCGTCTTTCATTGGAATTTAGCCAAGCATTAACTGACAAGATTTGTTTTGTATTGATCAGGAATTTGAATTCTTGCATTAAACCAAAAAAATTATACCCGGCGTTATTTTGCTGTTTAATTTTATTTTCTTTATCCGTTGTATCTAAAAAATTATAATTATTAATGGAGCGGCTGTTATAAAGTTTAGTAGAAGAAATAAATCTGCGTTTACTAAATAGAATTGAAGTGGATAAGTTACGTAAACCAAAACTACCGGCACCAGCACCAACCGAAGTGGTTATTCCCTGATCGAACAATGAAATATTTTTTAAATGAACACTTCCGCCAACGGCGCCACTGCCCCATAAGGATGATGAGCCGCCATATTCCAATTCAATATTATCAAACAAAAAAGCCGGCATTAGCGTCAGGTCTGATTGTCCCAACATAGCGTTTTGAATATTAAAACCGTTCCATAAAATGGCAGTCTGCGCTGCGTTACCTCCTCTAAAACTTGTTGTAGAAAGAGCTCCCGGGCCATAATTTTTTATAAAGATGGGTGTATTTAAACTCAACACATCGGCAATAGAATTATATTTAAATTGTTGTTTGATAGTTGAATCAATTTGTTCTGTTTGTTTTCCAATTTGTGATAGCTGTATTTTTTTGGCGATCACTTCAACACCCTTTAATGAAACTGTATCTTGAGCAATTAAATAATTAGTACTTCCTATGCATAGGAAAAGAATAGGCTTAATTATAAAATTAAAACCACAAGCAAACTGCTTATTTATTTTTTCGATCAATTTTTTGATACTTTTTTGTGCGTTCTTAGCCTCACATCCCGAAAGCCTTAAACTATGTTGCATTTGGCAGGTCTTCTGACTTATCCTTAATAAAACGCCTTCCCGTTTAACACAGTGGCTTAGAATGTTTTATTTCCAAAAAGGAATCACAGCAGCGGGTACTATTAGCGAATTTCACGCTATTCCCTATTAATCTTTCGCTTGCCCGAATAACATTTTTATTGAGTTATTTGGGTTTAAAAAAGAACCAATTGCGTAACAAATGTAAAAAATGTATTTTAATTAAAGAATTTATTTTTTCTTTGCACCCGCAAAAACCATGGAACAAGAACAAAAAATAGAATTAATAAATTACTTAACCGGCTTTATTTCTGATTCAAGAAAAAAACGTTTTGACGAAGTTATTGCTCAACGTACCGATCATTTACGCATTGTTTTAGAAGATGTTTATCAAGGACATAATGCAAGTGCCATATTGAGAAGCTGTGATTGTTTTGGTGTGCAAAACATACACTATATTGAAAAAAGGAATAATATTAAAATAAGTGCAGATGTGGATATGGGAAGTAGTAAATGGTTGAACATTCACAAGCACCGAGGCGAAGAGAACAATACCCTTAATGCAATTAGAGAATTAAAAAGTAAGGGCTATAGAATTGTTGCAACAACACCACACAAAAACGATTGCACAATAGATAAATTACCGGTAGATAAAAAATTAGCTTTGGTTTTTGGTACAGAGATAGAAGGAATATCTGATACCGTTTTTGAACATGCAGACGAGTTTGTAAAAATTCCGATGTATGGTTTTACTGAAAGTTTTAACGTGAGTGTTTGTGCGGCTTTATGTTTGTATGAATTAACTACAAGAATTAGAGAAACTGTACCGAATCATTTATTAACTGAGGATGAAAAAATAGATATTTATTTTGATTGGTTGGTAAATAGTATTGATTCGAGTGTTGGATTGATAGAGAATTTTTACAAGGATAAAAAATAGTGCTTAGCCGCGAATTACCGACTTTCTTATTCGATAAAAAAATCGGAAGCAATTCCGTCAGCAAACAAACGTGCTTGAGGCGTTAATGTATAAACGCCGTTGTTTACTTCAAAATCTGTTCTCTTCTGCTCAACCGTTTTTAAAAAATGCGAGTGGATACTTTCTCCAAAAAGTAATTTTATTTCTTCGGCATCACAACCCCAAATTGTGCGAAGGCGAGTTAAAACATATTCATTAAATCTATCGTTTATTGAAAGCTCTTCCTTTTCAAAATAATTTAAATTTTGTTCAAGTGCTTTTATATATAAATTATTGTTTTTAATATTCCATTGGCGAGATGTGCCGTTAAATGAATGTGCAGAGGGACCTAGCCCTAAATATTCTTTTTGCAACCAGTAATTACTATTATGTTTGGCAAAAAAACCTTCTTTACCAAAATTTGAAATTTCGTAATGAATAAAATCCGATCGCTTTAAAAAATCGGTCATCATTAAAAATTGTTGGCTACTCAGATCATCATTTATTGCCGGTTCTTGTCCTTTAAAATTTTTCAAACCAAGAACGGTTTTGTTTTCAATGGTTAAATTATAGGATGAAATGTGTTGCGTTTTTAAATTAACAGCCTGCTCTAAAGTTTTTTCCCAGGTTGTAAGATCTTGAAATTTACTGCCGTAAATAAGATCGATGGTAATATTTTTAAAACCATGGTCTTGCGCTAAAAAAACTGAATTAATGGATTGTTTTGCAGAATGAGCCCTGTTCATCCATTTTAGCTCTTCATCATTAAAACTCTGTAAACCAACACTTAATCGATTGATTTTTAAATCTTTCCATAAAAGAAGATTTTCTTTGGAAATATCATCAGGATTAGTTTCAATTGTGATCTCGGCAGAATCATCAAACTCAAAAAACCTACCTAAAGCTTCAAAAATCGTTTCGAGTTCCGCCTTATTTAGTAAACTTGGTGTGCCTCCGCCAAAATAAATCGAGTCTAACTTATTGTTTTTTAAATACTTATTGCGAAGTTCAATTTCTCGAACGATAGATTTAACTAAAAGATCTTTATTTTTTAAATTAGTACTAAAATGGAAATCACAATAGGTACAAGCCTGCTTGCAATATGGAATATGAAGATAAATGCCTGCCAATTAGTGGGTTATTCTTGAAAGATGTTATTATAATGATTATAGTGCAAAACTATTGTATTAAAAACACAATTTTGGTACTTTTAATCAAAATAATTAATTTTTTTTTAACGATTTGTATAATATTTATTATATTAGCAGCCTATAAACTCACAATTAAAGTATGAAAAACATTATTAAGTTTACTTTAACCGCAGCAGCTCTAGTTATTTTTGTTGCAAACGGATTCTCTCAAAAACTGCTAAAAAAGGCAGATGCAGCTTTTGAAGCGCGTCAATACTTTAACGCCATAAATATGTACAAACAAGCATATGCAGGCGCATCTAAGGACAAAAAGCCTGGTATCATGTACAAATCAGGTTATGCTTCACAAGAGATCAATGATTATAAGGCTGCTGAAACGTTTTATCAAAAAGCGATTGCAGCTAATTATGACGACCCAACGGTTTATTTAAATTTAGCTGAGGTTCTTAAAAGCCAATTGAAATACCCTGAAGCGATTGTAGAATACAATAAGTATAAAGCAAAAGGCGGTAATGCAAAAAAAGCTGACCTTGGTGTTAAATCATGCGAGTTAGCGCAACAATGGAAAAACGCTCCACAACGTTACAAAATGGAGAACATGTCTTTAATTAACTCTAAGGAAAGTGATTATTCACCTAGCTTTAGTGATAAAAAATACCAAACATTAGTGATTACTTCTCGTAGAGAAGGTGCTTTAGGTGCACAAGAGGTTAATATTGGTTCAAACCACTCTGATTTATTTGAAACAAAATTAGATAAGAATGGTAAATGGTCTACTCCGGTATTATTACCTCCTGCAATTTCCTCTCCAGTAAATGAAGGACAAGGTTGGGTAAGTAAAAAAGGAGATATGATTTTCTTTACACGTTGCCCTGAAGAAAAAGGTAAACAAGTAAAGTGTGGTTTATATATGGCTAAAAAACAAGGTAGTACTTGGGGAGTAGCAACTCGTTTACCATTTAATAATGATACAGTTCAATTTGGTCACCCCACATTATCTGCTGATGGTAAATTTTTATATTTTGCTTCAAGAATGAGCGGTGGTTACGGCGGATTAGACATCTGGAAATGTACATATGATGCAAAAGCAAACGTTTGGGGACAACCAACAAATGCTGGTCCTGCAGTTAATACTGAAGGAAATGAAATGTATCCAACAGTTTCTGATGATGGAAAAAAATTATACTTCTCTTCTGATTATCATCCTGGTATGGGTGGTTTAGATATTTTTGTTGCAGAAGCCGGTGCTGATGGCAAATTTTCTAAAGCAATAGAAAATCTTAAATACCCTATTAACTCATCATTTGATGACTTTGGGATTATTTACGAAGGTAAAAAACAAAGAGGTTATTTAACTAGTAACCGCGAAGGCGGAAAAGGAAGTGATGATATTTGGAGCTTTAACTTACCTGCTTTAACATTTAATGCTAAAGGTATGGCAATGAGCAAAGGTGATGACAGAACAGGTTCTGGTAGAGGTGAAGCTGTTGAATTAGTGAAAGTTAAAGTAATTGGTAGTGATGGTTCAATCAACGAATTCACAACTGCAAAAGATGGTAACTATACATTTAAATTAAAAGAGAAAACTACTTATACAATTACAACAATTACAGACAAAACAACTAAGTCACCATCATTTACAAAAGGTTATTTAGCTTCTAAAGATCAACGCGTGATTTCTACTGTTGGTTTAGATAAGTCGAAAGATTTTATTGCTGATTTTGAATTATCTCCGGTTGTTCCGTTTATCCGTATGCCTCAGATCTTATATGCGCTAGGTAGCGCTGATTTACTTCCACAATCTAAAGACTCATTACAGTTCTTATACCAAACATTAGCTGATAATGGTTCGATCGTTGTTGAGTTAAATTCTCACACTGACAGCCGTGGTGATGCTGCTAAAAACCAAGATCTATCTCAACGTCGTGCTCAATCATGCGTTGATTATTTAGTGAAAGAAAAAGGAATTAATACTGCTCGTTTACAAGCAAAAGGTTATGGTAAAACTCAATTATTGATTACTGATGATGTTATTGCAAAAGCAAAAACTAAAGAAGAAAAAGAAGCTTTACACGCATTAAACCGTAGAACAGCTTTCCGTATCTTAAATTGGGATTTCGTTGATCCTAATGCTCCTAAAGGTGGTACTACTCCTAGTGGTACTAAAAAAGGTGGAGATGAAGAAGATGAAGAATAATCTTTAACTTTTACAATATTAAAAAAGGCTACAAAATTTGTAGCCTTTTTTTTTGAATCAATTGTTACCTTTATACAATAAGCAGAAGAATTGCAAAACTTTGTAGTCTATAAATCGAGTGCCGGAAGCGGAAAAACTTTTACTCTAGTAAAAGAATATTTGCGATTATCCATATCTGATGAAAAAAAATTAAACAGCAACTATAAACGGATTCTGGCTGTTACCTTTACCAACAAGGCAGCGGCAGAGATGAAACAACGTATTCTGGATGCTCTTAATAAAATAAGTAATGACAATGAGCTTCCATTTATTGGTGAGTTATTATGCAGCGAATTAAACATTACTCATCACCAGCTAAAACAAAGAGCTCGCGTAGTGCTTAGTCAGATCTTACATCATTATTCGGATTTTTCAATAGGCACCATTGATAGTTTCACCCATAAGATCGTAAAAACCTTTGCTCACGATCTTAAACTACCTGTTAATTTTAATTTAGAAATGGATGTTGAAGGCTTTTACGATAAAGTGATCTCAACGCTTTTTAACCAAATTGGTGAAGATGAATACGTAAGTAAATTATTAAAAGAATTTGTTTTAAATAAAGCTGAAGAAAATGCTAGTTGGGATCCTGAAAAAACGATAAAAGAATTTGCAAAACTTCTTCAAAAAAGAAAATTCAGACACTTACTTAAACCAGCTTAAAAATTTAAACACACAAGATCTGGAGGAAATACGAAAAGAGTTGTTCGCCTATTTAAGTTATTATAATTCATTTCTAAAAACAGAAGGACAAAAAGCAATTGATCTGATCTCAGAAAACGGACTAACAAATAACGACTTTTTTTATAAAAATGCGGGGCCGCAAAGTATCTTTAAAAGATGTGTTGATCAAACGGTAAAGCTTGAAAGTACAGTCAAAGGAAGGACTATAGACGCTTTAAAGAATAATCAATGGGCAGACAAAAAAAGTACAAATAAAAACAAAGTAGAAGGAATCAGTGATCAATTAGCAACTATTGCCTCTACTCTAATTAATTTTATAAAAGAGAATCATTCGTATTATAGCTTATGTAAATTATTAAGTACTCAAATTTATCCGCTGTTATTACTCAAAAAGATAGAAGAGATCAGTAATGAAAAAAAACAGGAAGAGCGATTAGTGTTTATTAGCGAATTCAATAAAAATATTTTCGAGTTAATTAATAACGAACCAACTCCATTTATTTACGAAAGGTTAGGAGAAAAATACCAGCACTATTTATTAGATGAGTTTCAGGATACAAGCACCTTGCAGTGGCACAACATACTTCCGCTGGTAGACAATTCTTTAGCCAACGGCTGGTTTAATTTAATTGTTGGCGATGGAAAACAAAGTATTTACCGCTGGCGAAACGCAAACGTAAAACAATTCATAGATCTGCCATATATTGAAAACGCAGATAATAATTTTTTAGTTGAAGAAAGAAGCCAGAACTTAAATAGAAATTTTAAAGAGAATTTGTTGAATACAAATTTCAGAAGCCTTAAAACGATCATTGATTTTAATAATTCGCTTTTCGAAAATTTAAATATCGAATTACTGAATGAAGAGCACAAAAAAATATATCTAAACCAACAACAAAACATTAAACACAGCCAGGCAGGCTTAATTACCATTAATACAGGCAAGGTAAAAAAAGATGAATTAGAACTTCTAAATTTTAATTTGATCAAAGAATCCATTCAAAATGCACTTAACGCTAACTTTAGCTACAAAGATATTTGCATAATCGTTAGGCAAAACACGCATGGTAATAATATTGCCAACCATTTAATGGAGAATCAAATACCCATCGTATCATCCGATTCATTATTATTAAAGAATAATTTAGAAATTAATACCATCATTAGTTACCTTAACTATTTATCCAATGATCAAGATAAAGTTAGTGCAACCTCTGTAATCAATTATCTTCTTCAAACAAACAAAATAACGAATAAGGAATTCACCATCGGAGCACAAAATTAGCTGAGAACACTTCGCTGTTCGAAGTTCTTAAAAGCTTTCAGGTTATACTTCCCGATGAAAATTTATCTCTGAATAATTTATTTGATCACTGCCTAAACATTATAAATGCACTGGCATTGAACGAAAAAGGTTACGCCTATACACGCTTCTTTTTAGATGAGGTAAATGAATTCTTAATCACTAAAAACTCGAACGTCTCTTCATTTTGCGACTGGTGGAAAACCAGAAGCAACAAGGCCTCATTAATTATACCGCCAAATACAAACGCAGTTAAAATAATGACCATTCACGCCTGCAAGGGATTAGAATTTCCGGTTGTAATAGTTCCTTATTGCAATTGGAATTATTATAAGGCAAATGATAATTGGGTTAACATCACAAACGAAAAAGTAAAATTACCTGTAGCCGCAATTCATTTTTCATCCGGGGTTAAAAACGCAGGCTTTGAAAATGAATTTTCTGCCGAAGAGCAAGAACAGATTCTTGAAAATTTAAATTTATTGTATGTAGCATTTACAAGAGCTGTAGAACGCCTACATATTATTTCTGCCTATTCAAGTAAAAAAACAACACTCGTAAGTCACTGGATAGAAAACTATCTTTCGAAAAACTACACGGCAGCAGAAACCAACCGTTTTGAAATTGGGAAAGCGAATAACAAACAACTCGAACATACAGAACAAACCATGAACTCGTTTAATTTAAACCCTTTAAAGTTTGATACCGCAAACAATGTGGTTAAAATTAAAGCCGCGCATTTATTGAACTCTGAAGATACGCTTGAGGCAAAAGAAACAGGTATCATTATTCATTGGATTCTTTCAAAAATTGAAACGTATCTGCAAGTTGATGAGGCGATTAATATGGCCGTTACAGACGGGATCATTAATAACACTCAGATTGAACCAATAAAAGAAAAACTAAAAGATCTGGTAAATCACCCATCCTTAAAAGCCTACTTTTCCCCTGATAAAAACTATAAAATTGAAACCGAAATTGCCACATTTAATGGTGAAGTTTTTAGACCCGACCGAATAATGATCGAAGATAATTTAACTACCATTATTGATTATAAAACAGGTAAACAAAATAATAAAAAGTATTTTAAACAATTAACAAAGTATCAGGAAGCCTTATTTAATATGGGTTATAGCAACGTAAAAAGTTTATTGGTTTATGTTGATGACCTTGCTATTGTTGAACTAAAATAACTATATTCGTAATTCAAACTCACTTATTTTCTTTTAAATGAAAAAAAACATCCTCTCATTAGCGATCTTAATCTCCTTAAATTGCTTTTCACAAAAAGCCGGCATTGTTTTTTCAAACATGGATTTGTCGGTAAATCCCAGAAACGATTTTTATTCATATTGCAATGGTACATGGCAGAAAAATTTTGTTCTGCCGGAAAGCGATGCCCGTTACGGAAGTTTTAACGAAATACACAATAATAATTTAAAGAACATAAAAATTATTTTAGATAACGCATCTAAAAATAAAACAGCAGCTCCAAATACGAACGCCCAAAAATTAAGAGACTTTTATAACACTGCCATGGATTCAACAAAGGCAGACAATCTTGGCTATTCACCTATTAACGACCAATTACAATTAATAAATGCAGTTAAAAACAACAACGAATTACTTAATGTAAAATCAATTCTTGATTTTGATGGTGTTACTTTGTTTTTTGGCGGTGGTGTTTCGCCTGACGCAAAAAACAGTAAGAAGAATTCGTTTAGCCTAGGGCAAGCAGGCCTTGGCCTTGGAGACAGAGATTATTATTATTCGCCACAATATGATCAGATCAGATCTGAATATAAAAAATACCTTTCTAATTTATTTGAGTTAACCGGTAACTCAAAAGATTTAAGTGAAGCAAACGCAAAACTTGTTTTTGAATTTGAAAAAGAATTAGCAGACAAAGCACTCACTCGTTTACAAATGAGAGATGTTGAAAAAATGTATAACGTATACTCTCAAAGTACTTTAAGAGAGCTAACGCCATTAATAAACTGGAATTCATACTTCAAAGAAAAAAACATGAAGCATCCGGATACTATTATTGTTGGTATGGTTGAGTACTTTAAAAATTTAAATTCATTACTTAACACAACTTCAATTGAAACTTTAAAAATATATGCAAAAGCGCAGTTAATTATGGAGGCTGCACCTTATTTATCCACCGCATTCGAAAATGCAAATTTTGCTTTTAGAGGAAAAGTTTTAAGTGGTGCCAAAAAAATGAAACCACGCTGGGAGCGTGTCCAAGGCACAATGGATAGAGTGATGGGCGATATAGTTTCAGAAGAATTCGTTAAAAAACATTTTACGCCTAAAGCCAAAGCTAAAGTAAATTCTTTAATAGATAACCTTGTTCTTGCTTATCGCGAGCGGATTGCATCTAGAGACTGGATGGATGCTGAAACAAAAAAACAAGCCAACAGAAAACTAGATCTGTTAATTAGAAAAGTTGGTTACCCCGAAAAATGGAAAGACTATTCTAACTTACCAATAACTACCGATAGCTATTGGGCGAACTACATTAAAGGAATAAAACACGCAACACTTGAAAATTTGGCCGACTTACAAAAACCGGTTGACAGATATAAATGGCAAATGACACCTGTTACAGTAAACGCCTATTACGATCCAACCACGAACGAAATAACTTTTCCTGCAGCAATATTACAACCGCCGTTTTTTGATGCTGAGGCAGAAGATGCAGCTAATTACGGAACAATGGGCGCAATTATCGGACACGAATTAACACACGGTTTTGATGATCAAGGAGCGCAATTTGACGCCGATGGAAACATGAAAATGTGGTGGACAAAACAAGATTACGATAATTTTAAAAGCAAGACAACACGAATTGTAAATCAATTTAATAATTATGTTGCAATAGACACTATGCGAGTAAACGGAAGCATGACGCAAGGTGAAAACATTGCCGACCTTGGTGGTTTAACAATGGCTTATTATGCCTATAAAAAATCTTTAAATGGTAAGGTATCCATAAAAATAGGCAACTTTACAGGAGAACAACGATTTTTTATTGCATGGGCGCAAGGATGGAAAAGCATTTGCAGAGATGCCGAACTTAAACGTTTATTAACCTTAGATTATCACTCTCCGGGCTATTTCAGAGCATTTGCTCCTCTCTCTAATCTAAAAGAATTTTACGAAGCCTTCAATGTAAAAGAAGGAGATAAAATGTTTACACCCGAAAGTAGTCGCGTAGAAATTTGGTAACCTACTTGAATAAACTGTTATTAATTTGTTTGCTGCCTTTATGTTTTAAAGCGCAAATTGCAACCGTAGTTGATAGTTGGAAAGCAGATAAAGATCTTAAAAATGCTACAATTAGTTTTTGTGTGTTAGATGCAAAAACAGGTGCAGTACTTAATGAATTAAATTCGCACCAATATGTAATTCCTGCAAGTACCCTTAAAGTTATTACCACCGCAGCAGCTCTGGGCTCACTAGGTTCAAATTTCAGATATTCTACAAAGATATACCATACCGGAAATTTTAATAAAGAAACCGGTGTAGTTAGTGGCGACCTTATCATTTATGGCAGTGGCGATCCTACCCTACAATCTGAATACTTCACAAAAGATACCAATCAAATAACGGATAAGTGGGCGCAGATATTAAAAGAAAAAGGAATAAAAGAGGTTAAAGGAAAAATAATTGGCGACGCAAGTTGTTTTGACAGAGCGATCCCTGGCAATTGGATCTGGGCAGACATTAGTAATTACTTTGGTGCAGCACCCTGCGGCTTATCCTACAATGATAATAAATTTAAGATCATTTTTAACAGTAAAGAAATTGGCAGCAAAGCTATTGTTGACAGAACAATTCCTGCTTATTGCAACAGTACAATATGCATCAATTCAAACGTAATTAGTAAGGGCACCGAAGATGACGCATTTGTGTTTGGCGACCCTTATAGCTTTACAAAAGATGTAAGCGGTAAAATTCCGCCCAACAAAACTAACTTTGAGGTTGAGGCGGCACTACCCGACCCTGCGCTTATGTGCGCTGAAAAACTTTTCACTTCACTAAATAAACTCGGGATAAAATGTAATCCAAAAACAATTGAATCAAATTATAAACGAAGCGATAGTGTAATAACAAAACAATTACTCTACACCCATTTTTCGCCAACCCTAGATAAAATTGTTTACCATACAAATTTACATAGTAATAATTTATATTGCGAAACACTACTAAGGAGTATAGGTAAAGGCAGTATGTATTCCGGTATAGACATTATAAGTAACTATTGGCAAAAAAAAGGATTAGATGTTAGCGAACTTTTTATGGTTGATGGCAGTGGATTAAGTCGTGCAAATACATTAACCACAAATTTTCAAGCAAGTTTGTTAACTAAAATTTTTAACGACAGTACTCAGTACAAACTGTTTAACAACTCATTACCTGTAGCCGGCAAAAGTGGCAGCATGAGTAATATTGGCAAAGGAAAACTGATAGAAAATAACATGCGCGCCAAAACAGGTTATATTAATCGGGCTAGAGGATATTGTGGTTATGTAAGATCAAAATCGGGCAAAGACCTTGCTTTTTCAGTTTTGTTTAATAATTATAATTGTTCGGCAAAAGAGGCAAAAGTTAAGATCGAAAAATTTTTAATTGAGTTGGGAGAGCTATAACTTTGTAATTATTTAAAATAATTTAGACCAAAAAAATAAATTCTCAGCATATGAAGTACCTTATAAAAAAGGCAACGCTAGTTAACGAGGGCGAAATTGGAATTTTTGATGTTTTAATTGAAGATCAATTGATCTCGAAAATTGACAGAGATATTGAAGAAGATGCTTCTTACACACTAATAAATGCCGAGGGATTATATTTACTACCTGGCGCCATTGATGATCAGGTACATTTCCGCGAACCGGGGTTAACCCACAAGGGAGAAATTTATACTGAAGCAAAAGCCGCTGTAGCCGGAGGCGTTACATCGTATATGGAAATGCCAAATACAGTACCGCAAGCAGTAACCATTGATGAACTAGAGAAAAAATATACCAGAGCTTCTCAATGCTCTTTGGCAAATTATTCTTTTTTTATGGGAGGTACAAACCATAATTTAGAAGAGACTTTAAAAGTTGATTATTCAAAAGTTTGTGGCCTTAAAATTTTTATGGGCTCTTCAACCGGTGATATGTTGGTAGATCATCAAGAAGTCTTAGAAGGTTTTTTCTCAAAAACAATAGGCTTAATTGCTGTTCATTGCGAATTTGACCCACTTGTAAAAGAAAATCAAACTCGCATTATTGCAGAGTACGGCGAAGATCTTGCACCCTATTTTCATCCCATCATTCGCAACGAAGAAGTCTGCTACAGATCATCTTCTATGGCAGTTGAATTAGCTAGGAAATACAATACACGTTTACACATTCTACACATTTCTACTGCAAAAGAATTAGCACTATTCAGTAATAAACTTCCATTAAAAGAAAAACGAATTACAGCAGAGGCTTGTATCCATCATCTTTGGTTTAGCGACGAAGATTATAAAGCAAAAGGTAATTATATTAAATGGAATCCCGCTGTAAAAACTGCCTACGACCGTAATAAGATTTTTGAAGCTGTATTAAATGATACCATTGATGTAATTGCTACAGATCACGCACCGCACACCATTCAAGAAAAAGAATTACCTTATTTAAAAGCTCCTAGTGGTGGGCCGCTTGTGCAACACAGCATTATTGCCATGCTGGATTTTTATCACAATAAAAAGATCACTCTAACTAAAATTGTACAAAAAATGAGCCATAATGTGGCTGATCTTTTTAGAATTGAAAACAGAGGTTACATTAGAGAAGGATATTTTGCAGATCTGGTTTTAGTAAATTTAAACAAACCGCAAACCGTTACCAAACAAAACATTTTGTACAAATGTGGCTGGAGTCCCTTTGAAGGTCATACCTTTAAAAGTAGTATTGAAAAAACGTTTGTTAATGGCCACTTGGTTTACGATAACGGCAAATTTGACGAGAGTAAATTAGGCGCACGTTTATCCTTTAAACATTAATTAATGGAATTTACAAAGCTAAATTCTATTTTACCGTTGGTAATTTCTACAGCAAAAAAAGCCGGTGATTTTATCCGCACCGAAAGAAAAACTTTTTCTTCAGATAAAATCGAAATTAAAGGTCTTAACGACCTTGTGAGTTATGTAGATAAAAAGTCTGAAGAAATTATTGTAACCGACCTTCAGCAGGTTTTACCCCAAGCCGGTTTTATCGTAGAAGAAAATACACGGTCCGAAAAAAAAGAATACAATTGGATTGTTGATCCTTTAGATGGCACCACCAATTTTATACATGGCATTACCTGCTATGCCGTTAGTATTGCTCTGGAGCACAAAGGGGAAATTATTCTAGGAGTGGTTTATGAGGTTAGCAGAGACGAATGTTTTTATGCCGTATCGGGCGGTGGCGCATTTTTAAATGAAGAATCCATAAAGGTTACGACAAACCAAAGCTTAAAAGATTGTTTGATCGCTACCGGTTTTCCGATCTATAATTTTGAAAGGATAAATCCTTACTTAAAAACGTTGGAGCATCTTATGCGAAACACGCATGGTATTAGGCGAATTGGCGCTGCTGCTGCCGACCTTTGTTATTTAGCATGTGGACGAGTAGATGCTTTTTTTGAATACAACCTAAATTCTTGGGACGTAGCTGCAGGAGCCCTTATTGTAAAAGAGGCCGGCGGCAAGATATCCGACTTTAAAAAAGGTAATGATTGGTTGTTTGCAAAAGAACTAATTGCTGCTAATTCAAAGGTTTTTGATCAGTTTTCAAGCGAAATTATTAGCAATTTTCATCAAAACCCTTAAATACTAAGCTATTTCTGTAAATAAGTACTAGAATTTCTTTTTGTCTAAATGGATTTTTTTTCTATATTTAGAGCCTATTACTAAATTGAAACCTGAACTATTAATTTATACTTTATGAAACGTATTATTTTTATTTTATTACTTGTACAATTTGTTGGTGTTTTTCACTCTCAAACAACAAACACAAGAAATTGGAGAAAAACCGAGAAAGACTCAATGAATAATGCTTTCTTGCTTTATGAGGAAAAAAATTATAAAAAGGCGCTTCCTTATTTTGAGAATATCCATAAAGGTCATCCAAAAGAAGAATTTGTAAAATATATGTTTGGTAAGACTGCCCTTTACCGAAGTGATAAGCATGAAGATGCATTAAAAATGTTGCAAGAGGCTTATGCAAAAAACCCAAAAATAGATGTTATTGAATACGATCTTGCGTGTGCTTTGCATTACAATTACAAGTTTGATGAGGCTTTAGAAATGGCTGACAAATTCCTGGCCAACAAACGTACAAAACCAGAAGAAAAACCAGCAGCAGAGTTCTTAAAAAAATACATCCTTAACGCAAAATATTACGGCTCTATACCTACAGCTGCAAAGATCACTAATATTGGAACACCAATCAATAGCTCAGATGAAGAATATGCGCCAATAATTTCGGCAGATGAATCGTTAATGATCTACACCTATAACGGATCAAAAAGTAAAGGCGGTAAATTAAATGAAACGATCATGATGCCTGACTCAATTAACGGTATTTACTTAGAGGACGTTTATATGTCTATCAAAACCAACGACCAATGGCAAACACCAATGGCTCTTGATAACATTAATACTAATAGTAACGACGCGGCAGTTTCATTAAGTCAGGATGGTCAAACATTATTTATTTATAAAAATGATGCAGAAGGACATGGA
>JBEIEI010000030.1:0-18421 GCA_040382975.1 Flavobacteriales bacterium | reverse complement strand
CCACCAAAAATAATTTTATTATAATGCCAAGTTGCACCAGGCGGACACCACATTTGTGCTTTAACATTAAAAGCGAAAAATAAAACAAAAAGAAAGAATAGAAATTTTTTCACATGTAAATTCTATACGACAATTTACACATAAAAAATCGAGAAACAAGAAATTAAAAACGATGAACTATAAATGCAAAGAAGCTTTTTTAGCAAGCAATTGTTCTTCTGTCTCTACATTATCTTCATCAGAAATGCAGCAATCAACCGGACAAACTGCCGCACATTGTGGTTCATCATGAAACCCCTTACATTCGGTACATTTATCGGTAACTATAAAATAAACGTCCATGTTTTTAGGTGTTTGAGGAGCAACTGCATCCACTTCTTCGCCACTGTTGTGGCCTTTATATAAACCCTTCACACCGGATCCATCGGCATAACGCCACTCGGCGCCACCTTCATATATTGCATTATTAGGACATTCAGGCTCGCAAGCACCACAATTAATACATTCGTCTGTTATTTTAATTGCCATTTTTTTACTTAGTTTTGTTTTTTGAAAATAGGTTACAAATATACAACCTAATACTATGACTTTAAAACAAAGAATAGACGGATTTGTTCAAGTTGGATTGTTTATAAAAAGACATTTTAACGAACAAAAACCTAACGAGACACAGTTGCACCAGGGCTTAGACAAGCTTGTGGAAATGGCTCATATATACAACAACTGGTATATTTCCGAATTTGTTAAAGAATCTTTAATTAACATTTCAGAACTTTTAAAAGAGGAGGGTCTGATCAAATTTTCGGAAACGATCAAAGAAACACCTCCAAAAACAGTTGCCATCATTTGCGCAGGCAATATTCCAATGGTGGCTTTTCACGATATTTTATGTGTTTTATTAAGTGGAAATAAGGCGCTTATCAAGCTTTCTAGCGATGATAATGTTTTGATCCCTTTCTTTTTAAAGCTTTTAACGCATTACCAGCCCGAATTTGAAAATCAAATTTTATTTGCCGAAGGAAAATTAGGGGCTTTTGATGCTGTAATTGCCACCGGCAGTAATAACACTGCACAACATTTTAAGACCTATTTTGGAAAATACCCTCACATCATTCGTAAAAATCGCAGTTCTATTGCCGTTTTAACAGGAAATGAAAGCTCTGAAGACCTAAAAAATTTAGGAAAGGATATTTTCCTTTATTTTGGCCTTGGTTGCAGAAATGTTAGCAAAGTGATGGTTCCTGAAGGCTATTCTTTTGACAAGTTTTTTGAATCTATTGTAGATTTTGGCTTTGTTGTAAATAATAAAAAGTACGGTAATAATTACGATTACCACCGGGCAATTTATTTACTGGAATCTATGCAGTTTTTGGATAATAATTTTTTAATGATCAAGGAAAGTGCCGACTTGCACTCGCCTGTTGGGGTTTTATACTATCAATACTACAAAAACGAAAAAGAATTAACTGATCATTTAAAGGCTTTAAACGGAGAATTGCAATGTATTGTAGGTGATAATCACACTCCTTTTGGTTATTCACAACAACCTGTTATTACTGATTTTGCCGATAATGTGAATACATTAGAATTTTTAGTAAATTTATAGTGGTTCATGAATCGATTTTTAAAGGTCATATTTTCGCTCTTTGCTTGCATAAGTGTGCGTGCGCAAGTGCCTACAGCTACAATCGTTAGCCCGTCGGCAACCTTATGTACCGGAGCATCCTTAACCTTTTCTGCCAATACTACCAATACGCCTACTGCCTACAGTTGGTCAGTTTCTCCAAGCAAATCTGTAACTGCATTACCTGATTATAACAGTCCTTCTATCACTTTCACTTTTTCTTCAGGAGGAACTTATATTATTAGCCTTATGGTTTCTAATGCTAGTGGTTCTAACATAGCAACAAGTAATGTAATTGTTACTAAATCTGCAAAAGCTTCCTTTAATGCCAGCCTAACAGCAACGGGTTTTCCTAACGAATTAGTATTAACTAATTTTTCTACTAACAGTGTTTCTAACCAATGGCTTTTTAATGATGATCTTGCAGCAAACACCACTTCACTAAATACAATAAAAAATTATTCGGTTAGCGGTAATTATTCAGTTACCCTAATTGCTTATGGTAATTTAGGATGTAATGATACGTCTCGCTATGCATTTAGAATTGGCGATTCATCGGGTGTTACTTTACCAACGGTTTTTTCGCCTAATGGAGATAATGTTAACGACATATTTAAACCAATTGCAAAAGGTATTTCTAAAATGAATGTTTCTGTTTTTAATCGTTACGGCACAATAATAATTAACTGGGACAGAGTGAATGGGTTTTGGGATGGTCACACCACAAGCGGCGAGCGTTGCGAAGCCGGTGTGTATTTTGTAATATTAGAAGCTACCGGTTTTGATGGTAAGTCATACAAATTAAAACAGAGTTTAACTTTAGTCCGATAGTTATCTTAAAGGTTAACAACATATCTTTTAATTATCACAATCAACATTATTTTAAAGGAATAAGAAATGTTTCGCTACAACTTAACAATGGCGAGATATTAGCTTTAGTTGGAAAAAGCGGTAGCGGAAAAACCACGCTTATGAAATGCATTTACGGGCTTGAAGACCTTGATGCCGGCGAAGTTACTTTTGGAAATAAAAAAGTACTTGGTCCTTCTTATAATCTTATTCCCGGCTTTGAAGACATTAAATTGGTAAGTCAGGATTTTTATGTTTTAGATAACCATACTGTTGAAGAAAATATTTTTGATAAATTAATTGGTTATACTAATGAAGTAAAACAAAAGAGGGCTGCCAAACTTTTAAAATTATTAGATCTACTAGCTTTAAAAAATTCTAAAGCAAAGTTTTTATCTAGTGGTCAAAAACAGCGTGTAGCAATAGCTAGAGCCTTGGCTGTTATTCCAAAAGTATTATTGCTGGATGAACCTTTTAGTAATTTGGATACAATATTAAGTGAGAAATTATTTGCTTTTGTTACCAGCGAAGTAAGAAAAAATAAAACCTCTGTTATTTTAATTACTCATTTAGCCGATGAGGCGTTAAAATATGCTGATACGCTTGCAGTAATGGATAATGGCAAAATAATACAGTCAGGTAAAAAATGGCAAATATATTATCAACCTAAAAACACAAAATTAGCAGGTCTATTAGGTCCGTTTAATATTATTAAAGCAGAAGATTTTGAGAAAAATTCAAAACAAAAAACTAAACTTTTTGTAAGACCCGATAAATTAAAAATAAGAACAGAGATAACCAGTTTTGATCTGCAGTTAACTACATTAAATTGTACATTTAACGGTAAATGCTATGAGGTTTTAGGTGAAACAAAAAACGGAAACCCTGTTCTTGTCTACTCACCAAAAGAATTAGAAACAGAAAGACAATATTATTTTTCTGTAGAATCGTAAAATTACCACTCCTCTTTTCCGGCCTCAGCAGACGGCTTTTTCATTCCTTCTTTTAAATCTTCAACAACTAAGCCTGCCCCTCTTAAGGCTTCGCCTTTAAGTTTTTTCCAAACAATATCGCCCATGGCCATGCTTCCGCAATCAGGCACTTTATTATCAATACTTCCTGCAGTGGTTTTTCCGCTTATGCTAACATGTTTAATTTGAGAAACAGTGTACTTGTATTTATTGTCTTTACACTCAATAATAACTTTCATTTGTATTTTCCCTGTATAATCAACTACAGGATTTAAGTCTTTTGGTTTTACAGGAAAAGTAGCTGTACACTCAGCTTTTGAACCCGTGGTTATGCCACTGGTTTTACCATACCGATTACTCTCTATCTTAACCCAATTAACTGCACGTTGTAATAATTCACTTGAAGGTAAAGAATCTGTATTTACAACCTCAGATATTTTAGTTTCAACTTTCTTTTTTGGAGCATCTGCTTCAGTACTTTCCTGAGAAAAAGCAGAAACATTAAACATAACTAAAAAACTAATTATTAAGACCTGTGTATATTTTTTCATATTCTATATTTTGTTACCCTCTCAACAGTATTAGTACCAAGAAAATAAAATTACATTTTTTTAATAAATTTTAGGAAATTGATTTGGGTTAACTTCCGACATTAAATTATAAATAGTATCAAAAACATCGTCTGAATTTGGCTTGCTGAAATAATCTCCATCGCTGCCATAAGCAGGTCTGTGATCTTTAGAAGCTAGTGTTAACGGTGCTGAATCTAAATATTGATAAGCGCCTTGCTCCTCTACTATCTTTTGAAGAATATAAGAACTTGCACCACCCGAAACGTCTTCGTCTAACACTAATAAACGATTTGTTTTTTTAACTGACTCAACAATTGAATGATGGATATCAAACGGCAACAATGTTTGAATATCAATTAACTCAACTGAAATTCCATGTTTCTCTAAATTTTTAATTGCTTCTTGTGCCACTCGAATAGTGCTTCCGTAAGAAACTACTGTAATATCTTTTCCCGTATTTAAAACCTCAGGAATACCTAAAGGTGTTTTGTAAGCGCCAAAATTAGACGGTTGTTTTTCTTTTAAGCGATAAGCATTTAAAGGCTCTATTACCAAGGCTGGTTCGTCAGCTTCCAGTAAAGTATTATAAAACCCTGAAGCAACTGTCATGTTACGAGGCACGCAAATATTTATTCCTCTACAGGCATGCACGATCATTCCCATTGGAGAACCACTGTGCCAAACACCTTCTAACCTATGACCGCGTGTGCGAATAATTACAGGCGCTTTTTGTTTGCCTTTTGTACGCCATTGCACTGTTGCAAGATCGTCGCTCATTAACTGAAGCGCGTACAATAAATAATCTAAATATTGAATTTCTGCTATTGGACGCAAACCTCTCATGGCTAATCCAATTGCTTGCCCCATAATAGTAGCTTCACGAATTCCCGTATCAAACACACGGTGTTCGCCATATTTAGCTTGCAAACCCTCTAATCCTTGATTTACTCCACCAATTTTACCTGAATCTTCACCAAAGATCATTACTTCAGGATACTTTGACAAGATTGCATCAAAATTATCGCGTAATATTTCGCGACCATCCATTAATTTGTCATCGCTATATATTCGACTGCTTTTCCTGCAATATTTCTAACTTGCTTTGGCGATTGAGAATACAAATATGAACTAAAGCGTTCGTTATTTTGAATACGAGAAGCCTCTAGCCAATTAATTAATTTTTCTCTTGCAGAAGAATTTGAACTAACGGTTAAACGTAAAACATTTTTTACCGCAACGTGGATCTCTCTGCGAATAGGTTCTTTAATAGATTGAAGCTCTTTTTTAATTGCAAGAATTTCATCTGTGCCAAGGTCATCAAACAAATTGCAAACCTCAGCAACTTCGTTTTTTATTGGGGTTAAATAATCTGTCCAGGCTGCGTTTTTAGCATTTTTAACGGCTTCTTTTGCGTCCTCTTCAATTTTATTTAATTCCTCTTCGTTTGCTAAAGCATTATTAATGATCCAATCGCGCATTTGTTTAACGCAATCAAAATCTAATTCCCATTGTAAACGTTCTTTACTTTTATAACGCTCGTGTGATCCGCTGGTGCTATGTCCTTGAGGTTGTGTAACCTCTTCCACATGCACTAAAACGGGTATATGTTCTTCGCGACAAACCTTTATGGCTTTTTCGTAAGTTTCGCATAAATGCGCATAATCCCAACCTTTGGTTTTAAATATTTCGTAGCCTTTACCGCCATTTTCGCGTTGAAAGCCTTTTAAAACTTCGCTAATACTTTCTTTAGTTGTTTGGTATTTTTTAGGAACAGAAATTCCATGACCATCATCCCAAACACTTACTAACATTGGCACCTGTAGAACACCTGCTGCATTAATGGTTTCCCAAAACAAACCTTCGCTTGTAGAAGCATCTCCAATGGTACCAAAAGCAACTTCGTTTCCTTTGTTGCTGTATGTGTCGAATGGAGCAACATGAAGGTCTTTATTTATTTTATAAAAATGTGATGCATATGCTAATCCCAATAAGCGCGGCATTTGTGAGCCTGTTGGAGAAATATCACTACTTGAATTTTTTTGATCTTTTAAAGCTTTGAATGAACCGTCTTCGTTTAAACTGTGTGTGGCAAAATGTCCACCCATTTGACGACCTGCGCTCATTGGCTCTGCGTCGATATCAGTATGACCGTATAAACCGGCAAACCATTGCTGTAAAGTAATTGCATTGATGGATAACATGAACGTTTGATCGCGATAGTATCCACTTCTAAAATCACCATTCTGAAACACTTTGCTCATAGCAATTTGAGCAAGTTCTTTTCCATCTCCAAAAATTCCAAACTTTGCTTTACCGGTAAGAACTTCTTTTCTCCCCAATAAACTAGCTTGTCTACTTTCGTTAACTAATTTAAAATCATTTAGAACTATTTTTTTGAAATCTTCAAAGCTTAAGTTGCTCGCTTTTACGTCACTATCTTGTTTTCCCATTATAAAACCTTAATATACAAATATAACAGATTGGCTGGAATGGCAAAAATATTTTAACCCCAATTTACAAGCAAATAATAAAAATTATTAATTCCGTAACAATTGGCTGGAATTTAGGTTTTCGTAAGGATAAACCTCAAAAGGAAAGAGGTTTTATTTGGGCCAATCTATGCCGCAAATAGCAAGATTGTTAAGATCAATTCATGAATGATCCACTAGTAAATTAGAAGCAAGAAAAAAAATAGTAGTTATTGCAGGATTACTGTTTCCTTGATTAACGCTTAACGTATTGCTCCTCGTAATACTTAGCGTAATTACCTGAAGTAACATTGTTTAACCATTCTTCGTTAGTTAAATACCAGTCTACAGTGCGCTCTAAACCTTGTTCAAAAGTTACGGAAGGCACCCAACCTAAGTCCTTTTGTAATTTTGAAGAATCAATAGCATAACGCAGGTCATGGCCGGCACGGTCTTTTACAAAGGTGATCAATTTTTCGTTTGTCCCATCTGCACGGTTTAATTTTTTGTCCATTATTTTACATAACAAACGAATTACATCTATGTTCGTCCACTCGTTATGTCCGCCAATATTATAGGTGCTTCCTAATTTTGCGTTATGGAAAATAGTATCAATTGCAACTGCATGATCAACTACAAATAACCAATCACGTACATTTTCACCCTTACCATAAATTGGTAATGGCTTGTTGTTTTTGATATTATAAATACAAAGCGGAATTAATTTTTCAGGGAAATGATTTGGTCCGTAATTGTTACTGCAATTAGAAATCACAACCGGTAAACCATACGTATCATGATAAGCACGAACAAAATGATCGCTACTTGCTTTTGAGGCAGAGTAAGGGCTGTGTGGATCGTAGGAAGTTGTTTCGGTAAACATTCCGGTTTCACCTAAAGCGCCATAAACCTCATCGGTACTTACGTGATAAAATTTACCGAACTTTGAATTATCTTTTTTATACAATTCTTTTGCTGCGTTTAACAAATTTACTGTACCAATTACGTTTGTCATAACAAACTCTAATGGATTAGTAATACTTCTGTCAACGTGGCTTTCTGCCGCTAAATGTATAACCGCGTTATATTCTTCCTTTTCAAACAGATCATTAATGAATTTAGCATCAACAATATCTCCTTTAATAAACTTATAATTAGGTTTATTTTCAATATCTGTTAGGTTTGCCAAGTTACCGGCGTAGGTTAATTTATCTAAATTATGAACTGTATAATTTGGGTATTTATTTACTATTAAACGCACTAAATGCGACCCAATAAAACCGGCACCACCTGTGATAAGAATTTTCATTTTGTTTTTTTTAATTTTTTATAAACTCCAATAAGATAAGGTCTTAATTTTATCCTTATACATGCCTTTAATATCCACTAAAACTCCCTTGTTTGAAAGAATTGTTTTAAAATATTTTTCGTCAAGGGTTTTATATTCTTTGTGATTTACAGCTACAATAACGCCATCATAGCCCTTACCAAGTTTACTTAAGCCAAAACCATATTCGTGTTTTAACTCATCGCTGTCGGCATGCGGATCAACAATTTCAACCTTTACACCAAATGATTTTAATTCTTTCACAATATCAGCAACTTTACTATTACGAATATCGCTAACATCTTCTTTAAAAGTAGCGCCCATTATAAGCACTTTAGATTTGGAAAGATTTTTTCCGGCAGCAACAATTTTTTTAACGCAAGTTTTAGCTACGTAAAAACCCATACTATCATTTACATACCTGCCGCTATTAATAACACGCGCATGGTAACCCATTTCTTCAGCCTTATAAGTTAAGTAATATGGGTCAACACCAATACAATGTCCGCCAACTAATCCAGGAGAGAATTTCAAGAAATTCCATTTTGTTCCGGCAGCCTCCAAAACGTCATACGTGTTTATTCCTATGCGTGAAAAAATGATGGATAATTCGTTCATTAATGCAATATTCACATCACGCTGTGTGTTCTCAATGATCTTAGCAGCTTCTGCCACTTTGATACTTGAGGCACGATGTGTTCCCGGTTCAACAATTATTTCGTATGTTTTTGCAATGTTCTCTAAACTTTCTTTATCGCAACCTGAAACGATCTTTAAAATTTTTGTAATAGTATGTTCTTTATCTCCCGGATTAATACGCTCCGGTGAATAGCCTACTTTAAAATCTTTTACAAATTTTAAACCAGAATGTTGTTCTAACACAGGGATACAATCTTCTTCGGTACAACCCGGATAAACGGTAGATTCATACACCACGTAATCGCCCTTTTTAAGCACTTTACCAACTGTGGTAGATGCGCCAATTAAAGGTTTTAGATCGGGTAAATTATGCTCGTCTATTGGTGTTGGAACGGCAATAATAAAGAAGTTAGCTTTTTTAAGATCTTCTAATTTATGCGTAAAAGAAATATCTGAACCAGCAAAATCCTTTTTAGTTAATTCCTGACTTGGGTCTATTCCTTTTTTCATCATATTAACGCGTTTTTCGTTAATATCAAATCCTATTACTTTTACTTTTTTTGCAAAAGCTAACGCAATTGGCAATCCCACGTAACCCAACCCAATTACGGCAACGGTAGCTTCTTTTTTTAATATTTTATTATAAATCATAATTATTGTATTTTTTGGTAATCTACTCCGTTAAAACGCGCAGTCCATTTAAATTTATAAGGCTGTAATGAAATTATTTCTTTTAATGGGTATTTATCTGTAGTAAATTTCTTTTTAATAATTGCTCCGCCAATTCTAAAATTACTGCCTTCAAATTTTACATTACCCGAAATATTAAATGTTTTCCCAGGCTCTTCTGATTTGTAATCGCCTTGTCCGTTAGATTTAATATTTAAAGTTTTTATTTCATCAAAACTGCATGAAAGGCATTTCCAATCACCTATAAAGCCTTGCTTATCAGAAGGAATATCCTTTCTGCACGATATAAATACAGTTGTAAGCAAACAAACAGCAAATAGTTTTAGGGTGTTTTTCATTTATTTTGAATTAAGATTTTTAATAACTGCAGGCTGACGAAGTGAATAGATTCGTTCAATAATATCTACTACTTTTAAACCTTCTAAAGCGTTTGTTGAAATTTTATTTTTTCCTTTTAGAGTATCCACTACATTTTCTATTACACTGTGATGATTATTTGCAGATCCTTTATAAGCACCATAATCATTGGCAGGGTTAGTTTCTTCTAATTTAGGCATAACATAATCTTTTATGTTACATACCTCTATCTGATCCATGTATTGCCCACCAACCTTTACACTTCCTTTACTTCCAACAATGGTTAACGATGATTCTAAATTTTTATCCCAAACAGCTGTAGAGTAATTTACACTACCCATTCCGCCATTTAAAAAATCAAAACTTACAAAGCCGCTATCTTCAAATGCAGTTGTTTTTTGATGGTTAAAATCTGCGAATTTAGCTTGAATGTTTGTAATATCGCCAAAGATCCAATACATGATATCGATCCAATGACTAAATTGGGTAAACAAGGTTCCTCCATCCAGATCCTCGGTTCCTTTCCAATTACCAGGTTTATAGTAACGCTCATCACGATTCCAATAACAGTTTAATTGCACCATGTAAATATCACCAATTACTTTTTTCTTAACAATATCTTTCAACCAAACACTTGGTGGCGAATACCTATTCTGCATCACACAAAAAACTATTTTATCATGATGCAATGCATTAAAAATAATTTTCTCGCAATCGGCTTTTGTTAAGGCCATTGGTTTTTCTAAAACCACGTGTTTATCTTTATCTAAAGCTTTTAGTGCGTGAGTAGCATGTAATCCATTTGGAGTGCAAATATTAACAACATGCACTTCAGGATGCGCCGCCAACATTTCCTCTAAAGAAGAATAAAATTTTTCTTTCAGATCTTCTAATCCTAATTTATCTTTTGTTAAAGTATCGCAAACAGCCACCAATTCACAATCAGGATTTCTGCGCACCATTTCCGCATGACGTTTTCCTATATGACCTTGCCCAATTACGGCAAACTTAATTTTGTCCATTTTTTTAGCTTAAACGTGTTACGGTATTATTTTCTAATTTATATGTTTGCCCGCTTTCTTTACAGGTAGCTAAACCGTTTATATCAAATTCTAATCTGTGGCCATATTCACTCATCCAGCCTATTTGGCGAGATGGATTTCCAACAACTAAAGCGTAATCGGGAATATGTTTTGTTACCACAGTTCCTGCCCCAATAAAAGCAAACTTACCAATATCATGTCCGCAAACAATTGTAGCATTAGCGCCTATTGAAGCACCTTTTCCTACATGCGTTTTGGCATATTCTGACTTGCGATTTATTGCACTACGCGGATTGATAACATTTGTAAAAACCATGCTAGGCCCTAAAAATACATCATCATCGCAGGTAACACCGGTATAAATAGAAATATTATTTTGCGCTTTTACATTTTTACCTAGCACTACACCCGGCGATACAACTACATTTTGCCCAAGGTTACAGTTTATTCCTAATTTACAATTAGACATAATATGCGAAAAATGCCAGATCTTTGTACCCTCACCTATCTCACATCCATCATCAATAACAGCGGTTGGGTGAGCAAAATAATTTTTAGTTTCCATAATAAAAAGGACTACAAAAATAATAAAATTGAGGGGATAGAAAAATATAATTCCATTTTTAATTTAAAGCCCTAAAATAAAGGCAAAAGGGCAATATTTTAATATATTTGTCGTTACTTTTATTATTATGAAATTTAACTTCAAAAACTACCTTCCACATGGCATTGCCATTGTAATTTTCGCCATTATTACCTTAATTTATTTTAAACCGCTTTTTAGCGGCAAAGAACTAAAGCAAGACGATATTGCCCGCCATAAAGGCATGAGTAAAGAAATTGTGGATTATAGAAACACTCATCATTCTGAGCCACTTTGGACCAACTCCATGTTTGGCGGAATGCCTGCTTACCAAATATCTACACTTTATCCGGGAAACTGGATAGGTAAGCTAGATAATGCTTTTAAGCTATACATCTCATTACCTGCAGGCTATTTGTTCTTGTATTGTTTAGGCTTTTTTATTCTTTTACTGTGTTTGGATGTAAACCCATGGCTAGCCCTTATTGGGGGAGTGGCCTACGGCCTAAGTTCTTACTTTTTAATTATTTTAGAAGCCGGGCATAATTCAAAAGCCAATGCACTGGGCTATTTACCTGCTTTATTAGGTGGCGTAATATTATTATTTAGAGGTAAACCATGGTTGGGTTTATCTCTTACTGCTTTGTTTACAGCCATGGAGTTAAATGCTAATCACGTACAAATTTCTTACTACGGATATATTCTTATTGGTTTTGTAATTGCCGGTTATTTTATTTTGCATTTAAAAGAAAAAAAATTAGCCGACTTTTTTAAAGGCTTAGCATTTTTTTTAATCGCCACGTTAATTGGTGTATTACCTAATTACGCAGGGCTTTCTACTACCAGCGAGTACGGAAAATACAGTACTCGCGGAAAATCTGAGCTTACAGTTAATGCCAAAGTAAAAATGAATGATAAAACACCGCTTACCTTAGATGGAAAAGGTGGAACTAATACTCAAAACCAAATAGTGGATGAATCCATTAAAACAAAACACGAAAAAAATACAACAAGCGGGTTAGATGAAGATTACGCCACGCAATGGAGTTATGGTATTGGTGAAACATTCACCTTTTTAATTCCGGATTTTAAAGGAGGGGCAAGTGCCAGTGTTAGAAGTGCAGATGGAGATGCATTAAAAAAAGTGAATCCTGATTTTAGAGAACAAGTGGCCAATAGCAGTGCCTACTTTGGCGACCAGCCATTTACAAGTGGTCCGGTTTATATTGGTGCTATTATTATTTTACTTGCCTTGCTAGGGATGTTTGTTGTGAAAAATACAATTAAATGGCCAATATTTTTAGCAACCCTATTAACTGTTGCTTTAGGTTGGGGAAGTAATTTTATGGGATTAACTGATTTTTTTATGCACAATGTACCAGGCTACAACAAATTCAGAGCTGTAAGTATGATCATGGTAATTGCAGAACTTACCTTGCCTTTACTGGCAATTTTAGCAATTAATGAAATTATAAAAATTAAAAACTGGGAAGATAAGATCAAACTACGTTTAATAAATAAAGAAGTTTCGCTTAAAAAACTAGTTATTATTTCGGTTTCTGTTGTAGGTGGTTTTTGTGCATTGTGTTACTTAATGCCAGATGCATTTAACACCTTTCATGCCTATGGCGAGGAACAACAAATGATCCAACAGGCTGTAAGAGCAGGTAATCCCGAAAATCAGGTAAAACCATATATTGCCGAATTAATGCCTCAACTAGAAATTGCCCGTAAAGCCATCTTTAAAGCTGATGCATTACGCTCTTTAATATTTATATTGTTAGGCTTTGGTGCTTTATTTTTATATTTCACCAACAAACTAAAAAAGGAATTATTTTTTGCCGCTTTAGGTATTTTCATTGCGATAGATCTTTGGACCGTTGCAGCAAGATACCTTAATGATAAATCGTTTGTTTCAAAAGAACAAAATCAGCAAAGCTTAGTTGCCAAAACTGAGGCGGATGAGGAAATATTAAAAGACCCGGCTTTAGATTACCGTGTTTTAAATTTAACGGTAAGCACATTTAACGATGCAGCCACATCCTACTACCACAAATCTATTGGTGGTTATCACGGTGCTAAATTAAAAAAGTATGCAGAGTTGATCGAATTCCATATTGATAAAGAAGTGAATGCCTTTTATAAAGATGCAGGGAAAGCTTTTGCCAGCGACAGTGCTATGCGCGCATTGTTTGGAAGTTTAAATGTGATCAATATGCTTAACACTAGGTATTTTATTATTCCCGGAGGTGAAGGTCGCGGTGAAATTCCATTAAAAAATACGGAAGCTAATGGCAATGCCTGGTTGGTGAAAACAGTATTTACTGTGCCTAATGCAGATGATGAAATTGTTGGTTTAGTTAAAATAAATACTAAAACACAAACTATCCTACAATCAAATTTTAAAACAGAACTTGGATTAAAAGATACTTATGATGGAGAAGGTTCTATCAAATTATTGTCTTACCAACCAAATGAATTAGTTTACGAAACAGATGCGAAAGCTGATGAATTTGCTGTGTTTTCTGAGATATACTACCCAAAAGGATGGAATGCCTATATTGACGGGCAATTAAAACCGCATGCAGGGGTAAATTATGTCTTAAGAGGTATGCCAATTCCTGCCGGAAAACATAAAATTGAATTTAAATTTGAACCTATCACCTACACAACCGGCAATACCATTGCTATGGCCGGATCTATACTATTGTTAATTACTGTTGGTGTAGGCTTCTATTTAAATAAAAAGAACAATGTTATTGTTAGTTAAATGGGCAAAAGATTTAAGGTTTAGAATTTAAAATTAAAGAACAAACAAGTAATTTTAGGATAGAAATTAAAAACAATAAAAAATAAAATTATGGCATTAGAAATTACAGACGCAAACTTTGAAGAGTTAGTATTAAAAAGTGACAAACCGGTATTATTAGATTTTTGGGCAGAATGGTGTGGACCATGCCGTATGGTTGGACCCGTTGTTGAAGAGTTAGCTAAAGATTACGATGGTAAAGCTGTTGTAGGAAAAGTTAATGTAGACTTAAACTCTGGTATTAGCGCAAAATATGGAATTAGAAACATCCCTACGCTTTTGTACTTTAAAGGTGGTGAGGTTGTAGATAAACAAGTTGGTGTTGTGCCAAAAGCTGCTTTAGCAGCAAAGTTAGATGCCCAAATGTAATCTTACACTAACAGCAATAAAAAAACCCGATCAACAGTGATCGGGTTTTTTGTTTTAATTAAAAAATAGTTTATTTAATAGGAGACGAAATATTTTATTTGGTATAAATTGATACCTCATACCTATTAGGAGCCTGTTTTACTTCAACTTTAGCAGTAGCATCACCTGAAATTTCTAAAGTATCAATAGCCGACTTAGCATAAAAATAATAACTATCGGAGGCCAGGTTTTCAAAAGCATATTGGCCTATTTTATTCCCTGTTACAGTTTGATCGTATGCAGACAAGGTGATAGTGGGATCACCGGTAGATCCTTTTTTCATGTATATTGTTGGGTTTGCAACTGTTTTCCCATCATTTAGTACGGTAATAATTACAGTTGCGTTAACCTCTTTCTTTTTACAAGCAGTAACAACAACTAGTAAAAATAATATCGCTAATACTTTTTTCATAAAATAAATGTATTAATTTTTTTTTAATTCTCCATATTATAAAATACCGAAATTTAATTTTTCATTTCACGTACACGCATAAATTTACCATTAACATGATCTATCTTTATTTCAAAAACAGATGTAATTGGCAAAGGGCTGTAAATATATTCGGCATTACTAAAAATAGAGCCATTTTTTACGATCTGCCCTTTTACAAAATTTAATTTATCGTCGGCAATAAAATAAAAATCGTTATTATTCTTAACTAAAGGGTAATAACCAAATAATGCAGAAACAAAAGGCTTACCATTATTTACAATGGCATACACATTATCTGATTTGATCTTTTTAATTTTACCTTTTCTGTTCTTAGCTTTGATCTCGGTGATTTCTCCATCCTCAAATGTTATCGAAAACAACGTGTAATCCGGAATTTGTGCTTTAAAAGCCATAAAGGTTTTGTATACACCATTCGTATAACTCTCTACATTATAAACTTTAATTTTAAGTTTTTCAATGCTATCAATACTCATTATCTCCTTCATTGTTATACTCGAAACAATATTTGGTTTTACTACTAATCCACTTTTTATGAAATTTACAATAGCATTATTCCCCTCCTCCATCAAAGGCTTTGTTACATCAATAGACTCAACAACAATAAATGTATCTATTGAAGCTATTTTATTATAAATTTTATCATTAATCGAAAATAAATTTGCCCTAAAAAAAATATAGCCATATTCTTTTCCTTCTCCCGCTTTTTCAACAAATTTTAAACGACGTAATTGAAATAGCAGGTTGTTTTGAGAAGTGTTTGACCCATTAATTTGAGAAAGCAAATTTTCTAATTGACCTTGAAAACTACCGTTTGATCTAACCACAGCTTCCTTATTTAAGGTGCCAACTCTAACAATTCCCATGCCGGAAGTATCCTCTCTGGAGTCTAAAAATTTGATGTTGCTGTACAAACTATTTTCGATCTTCTTGTCGGTATAACTAAGATCAAAGTACTTTATCTTTTCTTGAGCCGAAACCGCAGATATAATTGCGAAAAACAATAGGCTATAAAATCCCTTTTTCATTTTTAATTTCTTTTAATTGTACTAATAATTAAATGTAGTAAAAAAAACATAAATAACAGTTTAATAGATAGTTTTTGGCTATTGATAACCCAACCTCATACCTCCTAAAACCTAACAAAAAAAAGCGATCCTTTAACCGGTCGCTTTTTTAAAATAATGTTTGAAAGTGAAAGTTTATTGTATCAATCGATTTAATATTTCTTTTTCCAAGGGTTGACCTTTTCTGTTGGAGACCGTTTCAACGATCATTTTTTTAAACTTTGGTTGATTAAAGAAATATTTTACTGTTTCGTTTGCAGGGCCGGATAACCTGCCGTTATTACTTAAGCAAGCCTGCAAACAATTAAGTAAACATTGCTGATCAAAATAATTCAATTTTCTTAGAGCTGCCATGGCGTTGGCACGAGTAATAAATTCATAAGAGTTAGAAGTATAGGCAACTAATTGATCTGTGAATTTTTTTTCGTTATTACCACTAGCAACTGCAATCTCTAACCACTTTATTTTTACATTTCTGCCATTAGTGCCTTCAATATTTTTTGTTTTATCTAAATAAGCAATGGTATTATCAGGGAACTGAAAACATAATTTTTCTAAAGCAGTTGCAATTGTAATATAGGATGAATCCAACAACAATTTTTCGTAATCAGTTAACAAAGTGGGTTCAATAGTTTTTACATTTAAAATAACCGACTTCCTAACCTGAGGGTCTTTATCAAGCAGCGCTAATTTTATCAAAGCTATACTTTCCGGACTTTTATCATCAATTAATTGCATCACAATTTCAGAACGAATGGCATGAAAGGCGTTTTTTTCAAAGGCCTCCATTAAAGCAGATCTTTTTTGTTCAAGAGGAATAGACCTCATGGCCAACACAGCATCGTAACGATCGATTATTTTTGGTGCTTTTAACGATTGTGCCTTTAACATCTCAAACGGCTTTGTAAAACTTACTGTTTTTATTATTTCACTATTAGGATCAAATAATAAATAGTCAATGTTCTTATTTAAAGTATTTGGCAATTTTACTAAATGAGTTTCTTTTTCGATCCATTCTGTTTTACTTTCAAATGTCCCGTCAGAGTAATGCACTTCAAAAACGATTGGCATTTTAAATAAACCTATAATATCGTTTGTTTGATGAACCTGTGTAACATTAAATTGGGTGAAACGTTTTCCGTTAGCCGTTAAATCCTCTGCAATTATATTGTATACAGGCTCATTTCCTTTGTAAACCCATTCATCCCAAAACCAATCTAAAGACATTCCCAATTCATCCTGAAATGCATTTAACAGATCGTCTGAATCTACGTTCGCATATTTATGGTCCAATAAATAACGTTTAACCGATCTATTAAAAGCATCTCTACCCGTTATATATTTTAGCATTTCTAAAACTTGAGAGCCTTTTTGATAAATAATGGATGAAGGTGTTTCTGAATGAGAAATTGATTTTTTATCCGCAGTATTTATTGAAGTATTTTGAGCCTGACGGCGAGCCCAATCGAAATGATCCTGACCAAAACATTCGCGCTCTGCAATTACATTATAGTGTGTTGCAAAACTTTCCTGTAACCAATGGCTGTTGCCGCTTCGTGCTGTTACAAAGTCTCCAAACCATTGATGAGCTAGTTCATGCGCGTTAACCGAAACATAGTTACGGTCATTAAAACTTCGTGAATCCACTTCAAAGAAATCGCCAAATAAAGTAGCAGAAGTATTTTCCATTGCACCAAACATAAAGTCCTGTACAGGAATTTGCGAATAAGATTCCCAACCATACGGGACACCAATTTCCGACTCTAAAAAATCGAAGATCTTTTCGTTGTATTTGTAGGTATACTCATATCTATCTTTCCACTCCGGATAATAATACTGTCTCAGGGGCACGCCGGACTTAGATCTGGTTTCTTTTATTTCATATTTTCCAATACCCAACATTACTAAATACGGAGCATGCGGATGCGACATTTTATAATGCCAAATAATTGAACCGTCTTTTTGTTCAATTTCTTTTAGTTTAGCACCGTTGGATAATACTTTGTAATCTTTATTAAACTTAACGTAGATCTCCGTCATCAATTTATCGTTGGTGCCATCATAACATGGAAACCAATGTCTGTTATCAATTCCCTGCCCTTGCGTCCATATTTGCTTGCGACTTATATTCGAAGGATCATTCCATCCAATAAAGTAAATTCCTTTTTTAGGATATGCTTCATAGACAATTGCTAAACTATCCTTCTCTCCCCATACTAAAGATTTTGAAGGATAAAATGTAATGCCACTGCTAGTAGTTTTATTTACGATGGTTTGCCCATTTAACTTAGCATCCTTTACATTAATACCCGGACCATCCAAAAAAAACGAATCTACCTTTTGGCGGATGGGTGAGAAAAAATGAGTGATCTTACCTTTAACCAAACCTTTTTCGGGTTCAAACTCAACATGCAAACGCATACGTTCAAAATCAAGATTGTGTTCGCGTGGGGAAGCCCCTGCATCATACATATAAGTGGTATTTTTATGTTGCCCAAAAACTGTAACAACCAGTATTACTTTTAAAAAAAGTAAACAGTATTTTTTATTCATAAAAGGAGAT
>JBEIEI010000029.1:0-18893 GCA_040382975.1 Flavobacteriales bacterium | reverse complement strand
CATTAATAAAATGAGCCCAAACTGTAAAAATTTAATAACTTATAAATTCCGGTCGCCCCATTGAAAAAACTCTTACCCTTAAAGTAAAACTTGTTACCGGATTAAACAGAAATACATTATTATCACCATTCGGCAAGAAAGGATATATGCCAAATGATATTTGAAAAGTGCTGCTTACCAAGTTTTCATTTCGGGTCATTATTCCAATAGAATAAGCCTGATACAAAGGACTGTTTTCTATTTTATTTTGCGAACTGCCAACCATGCCTAATCCAGCCATTGCAACTCCAGCAAAACGAAAACCAATTAAAGTATAGGGCGCATAAGCAACGGTTTCAAAATTTAAAACCATTTTTGTTTTGCCCGCTAAGGAGGTACTGTTAAATCCATACATCTCGTCGGATCTGAGTGTTACAACTTCGCTTGCCAATTTGTTTTCACCATGAACGATACTGTAATTAAGAAATTCTCTAAAATACCACCTACCTTTTTTAACGAGGTTGGCTAAAAAAAACAATTTATACTTAGCCGTAATATCATTTGCGATAGATCTATTAAAAAACAAACCGTAAGAAAAAGTAGACGTTAAATATCCAAAATTAAATTTTTTAGCTCTAGCCACTTCGGCTCCGGCATAATAACGCAGATCACCATATTCTTTTTTTGCAGCGCCGTAAATTAATTGCACGATCAAGCCTTCAGGAACATCTTCGTTAGAACCAAACCTATAAATAAATTTATCCTTATAATACTGCTGGATCGAAAAACCAACGTTTCCTATAAAAGCAGAAGTATTTAGGTTAATGCGCGCTGTATCTATTTCAAATACTGGACGGCTTAAAAAAGTATTACTATAAAACCGTTCACCAATAATGATATTGGTACTTTGTTTAAACAAGGTTTTTTCTGTTTTTAATTTAAAACTTTTACCTGACCAAAGATCATAACCAAAATTATTTAAAGGTAATTTTTTATCAACAGCTATACTAGTATCTACATAAGAATAAAAGCCCCAGTCGTGATTAACCGAGGCGCCTCCAGCCCAATTGGCTAATGGCGAATAATATGGTCTGTCAAAGGCCAAACTCACATTTGTTCCATCCACATTTGTTTTATAAAATAATTGTGAAGAAATATAAGTGTTATCTAAATTTGCAATTCTATAATATCCATTATAATCAAACACATCAGGCCTGGTGAATCCAACATATTGTTCAAATTGCTGACCAATTCCAAACAAATTCTGATTTCTAAACTTTATGTTGCCACCTTGCGGCGAAACAAAAGAAGGGGCCGTTATTGGCCATTTATCATACACATCAACATTCACATTAACACTATCAGAATTTAAGCTGTCTGGAATATATATCCTCGCATCATTTATAAATTCGGCTTGCCTTAGCAATCGCTCTGTTTCACTTAAGGCTAAAGGATTTAAGGTGTCGTTGTTTTTAAATAAAAGCCTGTTAACGATTATCCAATGCCGGGTATTAATGTGAATATGATTGGCAATGTTCTCTAAAAAATTATCAATACGTAATACGGTATCCTGCACTTTATGCCCGAATGGATTGTAAACTGTGATGTTAATATTTCTTATGATCCTATCTTTATGTTTAAGATAGGGATTTACATTTTTTTGTTTAACCGCAGGCTCAACGGGATATTCAATTGGTGCAGGATCTACGAAAACAGCGTGATACATCCATGTAGTGAAAGTTCTTTTATAAGCGGCATCTCTTATTTTCTTGTAGATATCTGCCGAATCTTTTTTTTGCGCAAAAGCAGTATTAAATAAAATAAAATAAAATAACAAGAGCGTTATCCGACTTACAAAGCTGTATGACCTGCAAAATGTCATATCTTAGAGCTACAACAATATTTCATTTATTTAATTGACAGAGTTAAGTTATGTTTAGTATTAACGTCTTCTTAATAAATCTATCGATAAGAGTTAGACTTTACTCTAGCGAATGAATTTTAATATGCTAAGATCAGATTTAAAAAAAAACCAACGCTAAGATTTTACAATAAACATAGTGTTGGCAATTAAAAAATTTAGTATAAAAGCAAATTATTGTTTAACAGCGATAAAATGTTTTTTAACCGCTGCCACAATTTGATTTTCCGTCATTTTATCAGAAGTTTCAACTGCAGATAACTTAGTGCCTAATACTCTATCACCTTCAATCTCTTTTTTTAAATAATGTTTCATTTCAGAAGGCCCAAATACAAATACGCTATCCGCCGATTTAAGTTCAGACATTACATTCTTAATATAATGATCGGTTTGATGTTTTTTTCTTTCAGCAAATGTATTTTCATTATTTACATGGCGACCACCACCAATAAAAGTTCCTTTATCGCCTTCATGAGCATGATGAACATTGTTATCAATATCAGCCTGCACTTGTATAACTGAATCATTTGCTAAATTTACGATAACTGCTTTTGAGCCGTCGATCCATACACCCATCTTGTTTTTCATATGACTAATTTTAAGTTTATAATTTTGAGTAGATATATAATTCTGTCCGAAAATTAATAAAACATTGAACCACTAAAAATGACATTTATCACTATAGCTGTTATTTTATCTATAAGTTGGTTTCAATTTAAAACTGCAAATTAGTTTTATATGTGCACAGCATTTTATTATAATAACATTTATGAAAACAAAACTAATTATTCAAGAACCTCAAAAATTATAATAAATTTTAATGCACACTCACAATTGTTATTAACTGAATTACTATTCGAATCTTTTGTCAATTCAAATTAATATCGTATTATTGCGATGTTAATTACTCATTGATGGGCACCACAAAAACAGAAGAATTTACTTTAAAAGATAATAAAATTGCCAAGTATGCAAAAGCATTGGGGCATCCAGCGCGAATAGCCATCTTAAGATTTTTAGCAAAAAAAGAATCCTGCGTTTGTGGAGACATCGTTGATGAATTGCCTTTATCACAAAGCACCGTTTCTCAACACTTAAAAGAGCTTAAAGATGTTGGCTTGATAAAAGGAGATATCGCAGGAAAATCAGTTTGCTATTGTATTGATGAAAAAGCATGGGCAGAAGCAAAATACTATTTAGGATTTTTATTTGAATCGTATACGCCTATAAAGAACTGCTGTTAAAAAAAATTAATAACCAAATCGTAATATAACGATATGATAACATCGTTCATAAATAAATTTTAGAATTTTATATTCAAAAAAAAATGAAAACAAATAAACGCATACTAATTAGTATGATCGCCATTGCTGCAATTGGCATCTTTTCTTCTTTTAATAATTACTCAAAAGAAGATTTTTACAAAAAATTAAAAAAATATTGCAGCACACTTCCTTCTGAATTCAATCAAATTAGTGAAGAAAGAAAAAAGAGTTTACGCGAAATAGGCGATTTTATAATAGAAAAAAGAACGAGTGGAAAAATAGCTACACTTTTATTTATTTGCACAAGTAATTCTAGAAGAAGTCATTTTGGGCAAATATGGTCACAAACTGCTGCCTCGTATTTTGGCATTGATAGTTTATATACTTTTTCGGGCGGCACAGAAGCAACACGAGTTAATAAAAACGCTATTGCTGCATTTGAAAGATGTGGATTTTTATTAACCAGCAATAAAACAGGAGATAACCCTGTTTGGACAGTTACCGCTTCAAACTCAATGAGTGGATGGGCGGCATGGTCTAAAAAATATAACGATACAGCTAATCCTAAAAAAGATTTTTGTGCTGTTATGGTATGCTCTGAAGCAGACAAATCATGCCCGTCTGTTGACGGTGCAGAATTACGTGTAGGAATGCCTTACGATGATCCTAAATATTTTGACGGAACACCTTCTCAAAATCAAAAATACGATGAAAGATGCAGAGAGATTGCAAGAGAAATGTTTTTTATTATGGATCATGTAAAACAAAAATTGATCTTAAAAATGGAAGCAAAAAAATAAAAATATGTATCCAGTAATTAAAACATACATAGATAGTTTAACAAAAGAGTTTTTATCTATTCCTGAAAAGAGAAAAGATATTTTAGAAAACATTACAAATTACATTGCGAAAAAACAAGCAACAGGCAGCGCAATTAACTTGGTTTATATCTGCACCCATAACTCTCGCCGAAGTCATTTTGGGCAGGTTTGGGCACAAGTGGCCGCAAGTTATTATGGCATTAAAAATGTAAGTATTTTTTCCGGCGGAACAGAAGCAACTGCTTTTAATAGTAATGCGATCAACGCGCTAAAAAGGATCGGCTTTAATATCAAAGCAATAGATACTGAAAAAAACACCACTTATCATGTGTTTCATGATAATAATGAAGCGCCAAGTATTTGTTTTTCTAAAACCTACGATGATGCTACAAATCCTCAAAAAGAATTTGCCGCTATCATGACTTGTAGTGATGCCGCAGAAAATTGTCCGTTTATTCCCGGTGTGGAATTACGTATTGCTACAACGTATGATGACCCAAAAGCTTTTGATAACACAGCACAGCAAGACGCAAAATATGATGAGCGTTGTAAGCAAATAGCATTAGAAACACTTTATGTTTTTTCTTTAGTTAAATAACAAAATATGTCAGCAACCAATTGTGCCCCTGCGGCAAACCGCAAAAAATTAAGTTTTTTAGATAGGTATTTAACCTTATGGATCTTTTTAGCTATGCTAATTGGTGTAGGCATAGGATATTTTATTCCAGACTCTGCTGATTACATTAACTCTTATTCAAATGGTAGTACTAATATACCTTTAGCCATTGGCTTAATTTTAATGATGTATCCGCCTTTAACCAAAGTCAGATTTTCACAAATTCCAAAAATTTTAGCAAAACCAAAATTAATTCTTATTTCTTTTATAATCACTTGGGTCATAGGGCCGTTTTTAATGTTCTGTTTATCCATTTTATTTTTAAAAGACGATCCTGATTATATGACCGGCCTCATCATTATTGGTCTTGCACCTTGCATTGCCATGGTAATAGTTTGGAATGAATTAGCAGAAGGAAATCGCGAATTAGTTGCAGGATTAGTGGGGCTCAACTCTTTGTTACAAGTATTCTTTTTTAGTGTATATGCTTATTTTTATTTAGAGGTAATGTTGCCACTCTTTGGAATTAAAGGTTTGTCTCTTGATATTACCATGACAGAGATCGCTAAAACAGTTGGCATTTATTTGGGTATCCCTTTCTTAGCGGCTCTAATTAGTAGGTTTACTTTGATCAAATTAAAAGGAGAAGAATGGTTAACAAAAAAATTCATACCATTTATTTCTCCAATTACTTTAATTGCTCTTTTATTTACTATCGTAGTTATGTTTAGTCTAAAAGGCAATATGATCGTATCGCTTCCGCTCGACGTTATTAAAATTGCGATCCCATTGGTTATCTTTTTTGCCATTATGTTTAGTTTGATGTTTTTTGTGGGAAAATATTTTGGTGCAAATTATGAAGACAACGCTGCATTATCATTTACCGCATCTGGCAATAATTTTGAATTAGCGATCGCGGTTTCAATAGGTGTGTTTGGAATTAATTCAGGACAAGCCTTTGCTGGTGTAATTGGCCCTTTAGTAGAAGTTCCGGCTTTGATCCTATTAGTTAGATTAGCGTTTTGCTTGAGAAAAAAATATTATGCAACGAATACAATTACTAAATAAAATACTTTTATTAAAAAGAGAATAAATAACTTCTTTTATACAAAACAAAAAAACGTAGATCAGTTACCACTAAATGTTTATTGCGTTAAAAAGTAATGATTCTAAAAATAAAATAATTTTTTTATCATCTGTCTCTTTTGGAAAATCAGTTAAAGCCGGTAGGTTTTGTTTGAAAAACTTTTGCGAATGCGCCATTTCTAAAATGGTACTGGCTAAAGAATGCGGGAATTTATATTTTGGATTATATTGTTTAATGATCAACGAAAATCGTTCGCAAAGATCCTTATAAGGCTTAAAAAGCCTGTCTTTATTATCCTTACTCACATTGCGTGTTAAATAGGCTTTTGAGCCTTCCCAAATAACCAATTTATAACTTTCGTTTTCGGATATAAAATCTGTTTCTGGAGCATTATTTATAGGCTCCTCGGCAATTATTCTTATGATCGTTTTTAGTTTGATCTCAGGATCTGTTAGATTGTTTATACTATACATCACCTTGTATTCAAGAAAACTCCAATACCAAGTAATTAAGTACACTAAAAGCTTATGCTTATTTTCGAAATAACGGTATATACTGGCCTCGGTAGTCCCTATTTCAATAGCCAGCTTTTTAAAAGTAAAATCTTCAAAGCCTAGTTTGTTTATCAAACTTAGCCCTTGTTTAACGATTTTTTTACCTAAAACAGATTCTTCCGGATTTCGAAGAAAAAGTTTTTCATTCATTTTTATACGGACTTCAAGCTGCATGTTATACTTTTAACAATAATAGCACAAATATACAAAAAAAAGTTAAAATACTATACGTAATAGTATTACTATTATAACTTTAATTTCGTATATTCGTCAAAAATTCTGTCATGAATAAATCAGGAATGTTATTTAAATGGCTTTTTAAGGAAAAAACCATTGTATATAAAATATATTTACTTGCTACTTTACAAGGTATAATGTACTTAGCTGTTCCACTGGGTATACAAGGGATAATCACCTACATTATGGCTGGTAGTTTTTCGGCCTCGCTTATTTTACTTTGTAGTGTAACTGTAATAGTTACTGCATTTATTGGTTTTTTTCAATTATGGCAAATGCGGATAAACGAAACCTTGCACCAGAAGATCTTTGGGGATGTAACTACGTTAATTAACAATTTTTTAGAAAAAAACAAACCTTCGAATGAGACCCTCTCAATGATCAATAAATTTTTTGAGGTAGTTGTGTTACAAAAAGGAGTGAGTAAAATACTTCTCGATTTTTCATTCTCAATAATAAGTATTGTATTTGGATTATTGTTATTATCAATTTACAGCTCCTGGTTTTTAATTTTTACCATGCTACTAAGCGCTTGCTTTTATTTGATCGTTCGTTATTACGGAAAACAGGGTATAGAAACTAATATTAAAACTTCTAATGAAAAATACAAATTAGCAGATTGGTTTCAACAAAATGCCGTAACAAAACAAGATCAAAACATTACTGAAAAAACAGACAGCAACCTCAATAATTATTTTACAAATCGCACCGATCACTATTTAATTCTTGAAAAACAATTTATAGGCATTATTGTTTTTAAAATAGTGTTTATAGGTTTGTTACTCTTCTTAGGTGCCTTGCTGGTTCAAAACGGCTCATTAAACGTTGTGCAGTTCATTGCTGCAGAGATCATTATTTTTTTAGTAATAAATTCTGTCGAAAAATTAGTTGGCAGCTTAAATACATTCTACGACATAGTAACCGCCCTGTATAAAATCGACACCAATTTTGCGGATCAGAAAAATGATATCTCGATCTTTGTTGATAGTCCACAGCCATTAAAAAGCATTAAAAATATCTATTCAAAGCACTATTCGAAAGTTTTAAAGTACTCGCTTTTGGCTATATTTTTAACCGGTCTTGTAATTCTTTTTATGCCCTGGACCCAAACTGTTGATTCGGATGGTATTGTAAGCACCCTTAATCCGGAAAACAGACCACAAACAATTACATCACGAATAGCAGGTCGTGTAGAAAAATGGTTTATACGTGAAGGAGATTTTGTTCGTAAAAATGATACGATCGCATTTATATCAGAGATCAAAGATGAATATATCGATCCACAATTAATAGCACGTTCAGAATCAATTATAAAAGCTAAAGAAACTACTATTGTTTCGTACGAGGATAAAATAGAAGCCGTAAACTCACAAATTGATGCCTTGAATAAATCTTTACTTCTTAAAATGCAACAAGGGCGTAATAAAATAATACAGGCAAAAATAAAAATAGCAACCGATAGTACCGAAGCGCAAACTTCATCAAATAATTTTAAAGTGGCCGAAGAACAATTGCAACGTTTTGAAGAGTTAATGAGTAAAGGGGTTATATCAAAAACCGAACTTGAAAACCGAAGAGTAAAAGTACAAGAGGCATTAGCTAAAAAAACATCGGCAGATAACAAATTTATTTCTGCCAAAAACGAATTACTTAATGCGGAAATTGAATTAAACTCCATTCAACAAGACTATCAGGAAAAATTAATGAAAACAGAATCAGATAAATTTTCTGCACTATCGCTTATGTATGAAGGAGAAGGAGCCTTAACAAAACTGCAAAATCAACTTGCAAATTATAGTATGCGTAAAGGCTTTTATTATGTTTTAGCGCCTCAGGATGGGTATATTGCTAAAACCAATATACAAGGTATTGGCGAGATCGTAAAAGAAGGCGCTGCTCTTTGTAACATTGTTCCTACACAAGACGAGCAAGCAGTTGAATTGTATATAGACCCGGTAAATTTACCTTTAATACAAAAAGGACAAAAAGTACAGTTACGATTTGACGGTTGGCCGGCTTTCGTTTTTACGGGTTGGCCCGGAATAAGTTATGGAACATTTACAGCCGAAATTGTTGCCTATGATAAAGTACTTTCTGAAAATGGTAAGTTTAGGATATTAGCCAAAAACACCGGCGAAAAATGGCCCGAAGCAATTCAAATTGGCGGTGGCGTAAAAGGATTTGCCTTATTAAATAATGTACCGCTCTTTTATGAACTATGGAGAACAGTAAATGGATTTCCTCCTGATTTTTACAAAACAACAGATGTATCAAAAAAGAAAAATAATAAAAAGTAATATGAAAAATCTTATAATCGTATTGTCCTTTTTTTATTCTTTAATTGTTGTATCACAAAATAATTCTATTTTGAGTTATAACGATTATCTGACAAATGTATTATTAAACAATCCAATATCTAAACGAGCTGAAAACGAAAAGAAATATGGAGAGCTTCAATACAAGGCGGCACGAGGAAACTATGACCCTTCAATAACCGGTAATTTTGATCAAAAACAATTTGCCGGCAGTAATTATTATACCACTATAAACAGTGAAATTAAACAACCCATTTTTACCTCACAATATTTAAAGTTTGGTTATGATTATGGCATAGGAAGCAATTTAAATCCCGAATTTTCAACCTCTTCCTCCGGCCTACCCTACCTTGGTGCTGAAGTTGGCGTTTTACAAGGATTATTGATCGATAAACGCAGAGCTGAAGTATTAAAGTCTAAAAACTATATAAACTATTATGATGCTGAAAAACAGATCCTGTTAAACGACCTTTTGTATGTATCCTCTCAAAAATATTTCGAGTGGCTTTTCACGTTAAAAGAAATTTCATTAAATAATTTCTTTATGGTAACAGCAAAACAACGGCTTTTGGGAATAGAGGCTTTAGCAGGAATTGGCGAAAGAGCACCCGTAGACACGATAGAGGCAGCTATTTTTTATCAAACACGATTATTAGATTTTCAAAGCGCTTTGATCGATAATCAAAAAAGTATTAATGAACTGTCTATGTATAATTGGACATCGAATGGAGCATCCTCTCAATTCAATAATTACCAATCAACAGATAGTTTAGATGGCTTTTTTGAAAAAACAAAAACACTTTTAACCAAATTTTTAAATCCAACTTTAGTTTCAAATCCTGTTATTTTAAAATATAATTCTTATCAAAAAGTATTAGAAATTGATAACCGATTAAAAAAAGAAATGATCAAACCAATTCTAAATGTAAAGTATAACTTCCTGTCTGATAATTATACTTCATTTAATCCGGCATTTTCAAATAATAATTATAAATGGGGCGTTAACCTATCTTTTCCATTGCTGCTAAGAAACCCGGTTAATGAATATAAAATGGCAAGGATAATTTCTCGAAATAATAATTTTGAATTATCAAATAAAACAAACGAATTAGAATTTAAAATTAATGTCCTAAAACAAACCATAAATATATTATCTCAGCAATTACAAAACGCCGATAGGTCTGCAAAATACAGTAAACAGTTGGTAGAGGCAGAAAGATTAAAGTTTGAAAATGGCGAAAGCTCGCTATTCCTCTTAAATACTCGTGAAAACAAATGGCTTGAATCGGAATTAAAGCTGGCTGAATATAAATTAAAATTTATAAAAACTGTTTTAAACATCATTTATTTAAACGGGAATTTAGATTACAAACTTGATTAGCTAAAATAAATATAAAGCGCATCAATATTTATTAAACCATTCAAATCTCTCATTACTTATTTTTTCTTTTTCACTTTTTAAATAATTTAAAAAGGCTAAGGCTACAGGAGATAGTTTTTTGTTTTTTAACCAAATTAATCGCCAGGTAGATTCTATAGGAAAACCTTTTACCTTAATGATTTGAAGATCTTTATTTAAAAGCTCGTTCTTAATTCCAATTAATGGCATGATAGAATAACCCAACCCGGCAATAACCGCTTGTTTTACCGCCTCGTTAGAAGTAAGTTCCATTTTTTTTGAGATCGGAAGTTTATTCTTTGAGATAAATTTTTCCATAACAACGCGTGTTCCAGAACCCTCCTCTCGAAATATAATTGGTAACTTCTCAAAAACACCCTTATCATAAAAACTATTTTTAAAACGTTGATCTGTATTTCCAACTACGTATAACTTATTGGGCATTAATTCGATCGAATCAACTTTAAAATTTTCAGGCAATACTGAAACAAATGCAAAATCAACTTCATTATTTTGCAAACTAGTTATTACTTTACTTTTATTGGTTACATCCAACATCAATTCTATCCCCTCTTGATCTTTTAAAAAGCCACTAAGAAAGTAAGGGATAATATATTTTCCGGTAGATACAGAACTTATCTTTAATCTTCCCGACAAATAGCCTTTAAAAGCCATTGTTTTATAGTTTATGGCATATACCTCGTTAATTATTCTTTCTGCCATTTCTAAGATCTCTTTTCCAAAATCTGTCACATATAACTGCCTACCAACCACCTCTGTTAATGGGATTTCAAACTGATCCTGCAAATTTTTTAATTGAATAGAAACAGCAGGCTGGGTCATATTTAAATCCTCAGAAGCCTTTGTAATACTACTAAACTGAGCAACCTTTAAAAAAACCTGTAATTGATGAAGGGTATAATGCATAAATAATTTTTATGGTTTACATAACAAATATAAATAAAAATTTATGAATTACAATTCAGAAATTTGTCTTGTAAATAAAACTACAAATTGTGGAAACGAAAAAAAACAACTCCAACTCAAAGATCAAAGCTTTACTTGCTTTATCAGCTATATCTGCCGCTTTGGTATTTCTAACGTCAATTGTATTACATATTGACCCTTTAAATATGGCCAATTCAATAGTTGACTTTGCAACCCATCATTACTTTTTAATGGGCTTTATAAGTTTAATTACAATGGCTTTATGCGTAAAATTATACAAATCAATGGATGAGCAAATTGACCGTAATTATAATAACAAAAACATGATCGGTTATACGCGTCTAAAAAAAAGAAAAAAAACAATTCAATCAATTAGAGAACAATTTTTTTTAAAGGCTCAAAAGCTTAAAAGTCGTTATGTAGAGAAAAATCACATACAGGGACTTCAATTCTCAAATAACGAAGTATTAAGCGACAAGGAAGAATTAATTCTTAGGGAGCAAGAACTGCAACGCGCAATGAAATTAGGAAATACCTTAAAGCAAAAAGTAAAAATATTTTTTAAAGACCAAAAATCTAATAAATATACTGAAACTACCGTTTGGCATGCCAATTCAAATCATATTATTTTAAAGGGCGGTATTACAATTCCGGTAAATAGAATTTATAAAGTAGAAATTTAAATTAACCATGAAATTAAAAAACACATATTGGATCATTCTATTTTTGTCAGGCTGTGTTTTTAGCTTTTCGCAAAATATAATCCCATCCACAACCTATGCAAGATCTTGCTATAATAAGCATGAATGTTATTCTATAAGTAATTCAGGATTGGTGTTTTTTAATAAAGAAAATAATGAATTAATAGTACAAATAGACTTTAATAAATTTAAAATAGGAAATGATACGCTTGATGAATGGTTGATCGACCTATCGGAATCTAATTTTGTTTTTAAGGGCAATTTAAACACAAATGATCTTTTAGGATTAAGTCATCATAATTCTAAACCTATTAATGTTAATGGTATGATAAAATTTAATGGTATATCTAAACCCTATAGTGTTGAATTAACCATCTTTGAGATCCCAAAGGATGCACTTCTCTTTAAAGAAAATTCTCAAGATTACTTTGACAGAGTAAATGTTAATATGCAACTGGCATTCTATCCAAAAGATTTTCATATTCACAAAAAACATCATAACTATAAAAAATCAATTACAATAGCAATTTATAGAGGATACATTAATGAACTAAAACCCGGAATGGAAAACTTAATTAAAAATTAAACTAACAAAAGCAGAGAAATAAAAAAATGGTAAACATTATTATATATCTAGAAAAAGGACAGGATGCAAAAAATCTAGTCAAGCATCTCCTTTCAGAAAAATTAATTGCATCTGCTTCGATAGACGAAAATAACATTTCTTATGAACTAGAAAACAATACCTTTTCTGAAAAGGTATATAGCGTAATTACCGCACAATCAAAGACCTTGTTGTTTAACGATGTAGTAAATGCTGTTACTGAAAAGATCGGTTTCGAACTCCCCATCAACTCAATACCGATTGTGGCTTCTAATAAATTATTTGACGCTAAAATTAAAAGTAAAACAATTCCAATTTAAAACCATAAAAAAATGACTATACAACTCATGCAAGGCGAATATAGTCCTGCAGACACCTTAGACTTAATCACCCAAATGATACACGTTAAAATAAAGTATCATGAAAAAAAAATGATGAAACAAAATAACGAAAAAAACATTAAAATGCAGGAGAATATCATCAGGCAACTTCAAAAAGATCTTTTTGAGGCCAGAAAAAAGATGGAAAAAGAAAGTTCAAATATTAGCATTGAAAGTCAGATAAACTTTATTAATTATTAATTTATTAGAAAATTTTTATAACCAATTAGCTATGGAAGTGAAAAAATTTATTTATGTAAAAAAACAAAAATTAACTAGATATTTAGCCGTAAAGTTAATGAGAAATCGGTCTTTTAGCGCAATGCAACTTATGATAAAAACGCTTAAGACAAATAAAATGTTGCCCGAGAAAATTATTGCTATTGATCTTTTTGGGTTTATTGGCACAACAACCACTATGGATTATGCTCATTTAACCGATTATATTGAAATGTGGGAAATTGACCCCTATTACGCTAAGGAAGCTAAGCGAAACATACCAAACGCGCATGTAGTTTGTGGAGATAGCCTAAACGCCATTAAAAACGGACTGTTATTACGTAAAGAATATAACTTTATTGTAATTGATGCAAATGTTTCATCGGTATTCACTGATGGTAGTTATGAGTCGTTTGGTATTTTCCCCCACGCTTTAAATTATATTGCAAATGAGGCCGTAATTTTTGTAACTATTTTTAGTAACCTGAAGGAACTTTCGAAACTTTATAGCGGAAATGAAAATAATATTGATCCTAACTGGGTTAAGGCGCGAAAAGATTTTTTTCAAATAGACAATGTTATAGACGGGCGAGGTATTGACTATTTAAAACCATTTGAAAATATTATTAAAGAGAAAAACCTTAACCTCGTTCACAGTCAGTTTATAAATAGAAACGATTATATAGGTTTTGGTGTTTTTGTGGTAAACAAAAAATAGAATAAGATTTTTGTATGAATGAATTAAGCAGTCTAAAATTAATTGATGGGAAATTTATTCCCGATAATGCTAAAGAAGTATTGTTAAGCCTTATTAATTCTAAAATCGAATTTCATAGAAAACAAGTCTATGGCGGTGATATTTTGAATACCGAAAGACGAATTAAAAAATTACTTTCTATAAAAGTGCTGGTTAACGAGGCTATTGACAGAGCGCTTAAATCTAATAAGAAACTAATTATAACCGGAACAATTAACATCAAATTGGAGGATTAAAATGCTAACAGAATTAAAAAATGAATCACGATCAACTTCGTAAAAATTTTGAAGGTAGAAAATTAGTAATTGCAACTAAACATAATAAAGAAGTTGTAATTGCAGCAATTTTTGAAAAAGAACTTGGAGTAAGCTGTTTTACCCCGAATGATTTTGATACCGACCTATTAGGCACCTTTACCGGCGAAATTGAAAGATCTCAAGATCCCCTTGAAACTGCAAGAAAAAAATGTCATCTGGCCATGAACCTTACAAATTGTGATATGGCTATTGCCAGCGAAGGTTCATTTGGTCCGCATCCATCAATTGGATTTATTAATGCTGACGACGAAATTTTAATGTTCATTGATAAAAAAAATAATTTAGAAATTTGGGTAAGGGAATTAAGTTTAAATACAAATTTTAATGGCGAGGAAATTAAATCAGTAAAACAATTGATCGAATTTTCAGAAAACGTAAAATTTCCCGGCCATGCTTTAATTATTAGAAAATCTAAATCAGAGACTATTGAAATAACAAAAGGAATTACAGATTGGATTACATTAAAAGATCTATTTTTAAAGCTAAACAGCAAATACGGCTCAGCATATATTGAAACTGATATGAGAGCAATGTATAATCCAACTCGCATGCAAGTTATTGAAGAGGCGGCAAAAAAATTATCCAAAAAAATTAATTCCTCCTGCCCTAGTTGTCAAACTCCCGGCTTTGGAATTACAAATGCAATACCCGGCTTACCATGCGCTCAATGTAGACTTCCAACTAGATCTACCTTATCATTTGAATATAAATGCAAAGCCTGCAGTTTTAGTGAAGAAAAAAAATTTCCCCATAATAAAATGGAAGAAGATCCAACTTATTGTGATTTCTGTAATCCATAATTTTAAGTAATGAATAAGATCTTAATTAAAAACGCCTACATTATTAATGAAGGAAAAGAAAAAACCGGAGATGTATTAATTACAAACCAAAGAATAGAAAAAATCTCTAATTCAATTTCTGTAAAACATCCAAATTTAAAAATTATTGACGCAGGAGGTTTATACCTTTTGCCGGGTATTATAGACGACCAAGTACATTTCAGAGATCCGGGACTAACCCACAAAGCAACTATCAATTCAGAATCTAAAGCCGCAGTTGCCGGAGGCATAACCTCTTTTATGGATATGCCAAATACTATACCAAATACATTAACTCAAAAATTATTAGAAGAAAAATATACTCTTGCCTCACAAACATCTTTAGCCAATTATTCCTTCTTTATGGGAATAAATAAAAATAATCTAGAAGAAGCATTAAAAACTAATACCGAAACTGTTTGCGGAATTACCGATGACGGTCTGTATTTTAATAACGACGAAGGAATTATGGCTAACTATCCGGACTTTTTAGAAAAATTATTCGCAAGAACCAACACATTAGTTGCATTGCACAGCGAAGATGAGGCCATTATTAAAAAAAATACGGAAACCTACAAAAAAATACACGGAGATAGTATTCCTTTTAAATTTCATCCGGCAATAAGAAGTGAGGAAGCTTGTTTAACTGCCACAAAACGTGTTTTAGAAATAGCAAAAAAGCATCATAACCGTTTGCATTTATTTCATATTTCAACTTTAGCCGAAGCCAATTTATTTGATAACACCCTACCTATTCGCCAAAAGCGCATTACCGCCGAAGCCTGTATACATCACCTGTGGTTTACTGTAAAAGATTATAATAGATTGGGTGCAAAAATAAAATGGAATCCGGCTATTAAAACAGTTAAAGATAAAAACGGATTACTAACAGCTTTATTAAATAATAAACTGGATATTATTGCCACCGATCACGCCCCGCATACTATCGAAGAGAAAACTGGAAATTACTTTAAGGCTTTGTCGGGCGGACCTTTGGTGCAGCATGCCCTACCCGTTATGCTCGAATTATACTCTAAAGGTAAAATTAGCTTAGAAAAAATAGTTGAAAAAATGAGCCATCATGTGGCAGAGATCTATAGAATAAAAGACCGAGGCTATATTAGAGAAGGCTATTTTGCCGACCTGGTTTTAGTTGACTTAAATAACCCATGGAAAGTAAGTTCAGATAATATTTTGTACAAATGTAAATGGTCGCCCTTTGAAAATCAACTCTTCCAGAGTAAGATCATAAAAACGATTGTAAACGGTAATTTGGTTTATGAAAATGGTATATTTAACGACTCTAAAAAAGGAGAAAGATTAAAGTTTGAAAAAGAAAGATAACAAAAATAATAACCACAAAAAACATGAACTTTAATTTACTAATTGAAAATTTAACCAACCCCGCTTTATTATTTTTTGTACTCGGCATAATTGCTGTTTATTTAAAAAGCGACCTTGAAATACCACCCAATTCATCCAAATTTATTTCGCTTTATTTATTATTTTCAATTGGATTTAAAGGAGGACAGGAACTATCGCATGAAACATTAAACAGCGAAATTGCCTGGTCGATGTTATTCGGCATTAGTATTTCTTTTCTCATTCCTTTGTATACTTTTTTTATTTTAAAAAGAAAACTAAATGTATTTGATGCCGGCGCCATTGCAGCCGCTTACGGCTCGGTAAGTGCCGTAACATTTGTAACGGCTGTTTCGTATTTAGAAGCGCAACAACTAAATCTTCATGGGCACATGGTGGCAATTATGGCTTTAATGGAATCTCCGGCAATTATTATTGGCTTGGTATTAATATCCATTTTTAATAAAGAAGAAACTACACACATTAAAAAAAATTCAGTAATTAAACATTCGCTTACAAATGGCAGCGTATTACTTATTCTTGGGAGTTTGGTAATTGGCTATTTTGCAAATGCCAAACAAGCCGAAGGAATTAAGCCGTTTACAAACGATCTGTTTAAAGGTTTTTTGGCCATCTTTTTATTAGACATGGGTATTACAAGTGGGCGTAAATTAAAATCGTTCTTTTCATTTGGTTTATTTCCGTTTATGTTTGCTTTAATTATTCCCTTAGTTAACGGTTGTGTTTTTGCCATGCTAAGTTCCATTGTAACATCAGATGTAAGTAACAGATTTATTTTTGCGGTTTTGGCAGCGAGTGCATCCTATATTGCAGTGCCTGCGGCTATGAAAATAACAGTACCAAAAGCCAACCCCGGCTTATTTTTACCAATGGCTTTGGCGGTAACCTTCCCTATAAACATAACGGTGGGAATGCCAATTTACTTTTTGATCGTGCAGAATTTTTAATATCACTATCTGCAGAATTGAGATTGACATCGTTCCTGAATTTATAAATCTGCCTCGCTAACGCCAATTTTGTTTTTTATTTTTATTGAAGATAGATTAAAGCGTTGATCCAAGGAGGAGGGCTGGAACTCAAAGAAAACCTAATCGCTCTGCGAGATATACTTTTATGATTGAGATGGGTTAGCTAAAGCAGATCCAAGGGGGAGAGCTGGAACTCAAAGAAAACCTAATCGCTCTGCGATTAGTGTTTTTTACTTTCCACCTGCGCCTTGCAAGCAAGCTTGCGGCTTGGTGTAAAATAAAAAACCCTTCAGCTTTGCTGAAGGGTTTTCTTTGGTAGCGGGAGATGGATTCGAACCAACGACCTTTGGGTTATGAGCCCAACGAGCTACCCCTGCTCTATCCCGCACTATATCTTAAAATTAAATAAGTGCTTTAAATTGGAGTGCAAATATATAATTACTTTCTTTGTAAAACAAATTAATGTTATTAACATGGAAAAAGTGCATAAATCAGGCTTCGTAAACATCATCGGCTGTCCCAATGTGGGTAAATCTACACTCATGAATGCCCTGGTAGGAGAGCGATTGAGCATTATTACCTCAAAAGCCCAAACAACCCGCCACCGAATTATGGGCATTGTTAGCGGCGAAGATTATCAAATTGTTTTTAGCGATACTCCCGGCATTATTAAGCCGCTTTACAAATTACAAGAGAAAATGATGCAATTTGTGATCACCGCTTTTACCGATGCCGACCTTTTCCTTTTAATTACCGATGTGTTTGAAGATATTCAGTTAGAAGAGTCCTATTTAGCTAAACTTCAAAAAACAACCACACCTATTCTACTCCTAATTAATAAAATTGATGTTGCCACTCAACAACAGCTAGAAGAAAAACTCCTTGCCTGGAAAGAAAAATTACCGCAAGCCGAGATCATCGCCATTTCTGCGCTCGAAAAATTTAATATCGATAAGATCATGTCGCGCATTATCGAAAAGCTTCCTGCCGGCAATGCCTTTTACAGCAAAGAAGAATTCACCGATAAGTCTGAACGCTTTTTTGTAAGCGAAATTGTTCGCGAAAAAATATTACTCAATTATAAAAAAGAAATTCCCTACAGTGTGGAAGTGATCGTTAACTCCTTTAAAGAAGAAGAAAAGATCATAAAAATTCAAGTAGATATTTTAGTTGAACGCGATAGTCAAAAAGGCATCATTATTGGCGATAAAGGCTCTGCCCTAAAACGTGTTGGTACGCAAGCGCGTAAAGACATGGAGGTCTTCTTTAAAAAACAAATATTTTTAGAACTCTTTGTTAAAGTTGATAAAGATTGGCGCAGCAACGAAACGCGTTTAAAGAATTTCGGGTATTAAAAACAGCCGATGACTGAGCTTGTCGAAGTCCCTCTCTATAAAATGAGATCCATTAAAATCAAGGTCTTTAATTTTTGGTATTAAAAACAGCCGGTGACTGAGCTTGTCGAAGTCCCTCTCTAAAAACGAGTTCAATCAAAATCAAGGTATTAAAATTTTGGTATTAAAAATAGCCGGTGACTGAGCTTGTCGAAGTCCCTCACTGAAAAACGAGATCCATTAAAATCAAGGTCTTAAAATTTTGGTATT
>JBEIEI010000028.1:0-19066 GCA_040382975.1 Flavobacteriales bacterium | reverse complement strand
GCTTTTTTTGCTTCTAAAATGGTGTTTTTTGAATTGCCAATAAAGATCTTTTCCTTAATTAAAATAACTGGTCGTTTTAAAAAAGTATATTCTTCTAAGATCAATTTTTTCATTTCCTCCTCCGTTAATTTTTTTTCATTAAGCTTTAATTCCTTGTATTTGCGAGCGATCTTACTAAACAAGGCTTCGTAAGAGCCTGCTTTTTCTTTTAAGGCCTCAAGTTGTGCCGATGTTATTTTTTCGGTTTTAATGTCCTGCAATTGAAATTGTTTTTCCTTTAAACCTAGTTCATCAATTATTCGTTTGCAGGTATCGCAGGTGGATAGATAAAATACTTTATTCATACATTAAAAGTTTGGTTAAGTTTGATTTGTGAAATTAAAAATAATAATCTTCATTATTTTAGTAAATATTCTCAATGGACAAAACTATCAAAAGGATTGGAATGCTTTGAACAAAAAGATAGAAGCAGGAACATCTGTTTCTATAAATGAAGCAGAGGCTTTTATTTCAAAGTATAAAGATCAGTTGGGAAAATTTGCCGATAATTCAACTCAGTTATATAGTCTGCTTGCAAACAATTATTACAATCAATCTAAATTTGATAAGGCAGAAGAGAATTATTTAAAGTCGTATGAGTATTCCAAAAAAGTAAAAGATACTTCTTTAAAACATATTGCCGAATTAAGTCTTGCTGTATTTAATTACAATTTAAATAATTATGTTGAAGCCGAAAAATACTATCTTAAATGTATGGCTGGCATGGCTGCCGTATATGGCCAATCGAGCAGAGAGTACACCGGGATTTTTTACGATTATACACGCCTGTTGATCGATCTTGGAAAATATAAAGAGGCTAAACCTTATGTTGATGCTTTGCTTTTTTATTATAAAACGTTAGATGGCGAAAACAATTCGCGTTACATTGGATTGTTGAATTGTGATGCCATCATTTATCAAAATACCGGAAATTATAAAGAAGCCATTGATATTTATAGCCGAATTATTACAGAAAATAAGTTACTTATTTTAGGAGATACACTTGGACATGTAATTCAGATGTCTAACCTTGGCGATGTTTACAGAGAGATCGGTGAATTTGATCTTGGTACCAATAATTTAAAAAACGCAAAAAAACTCTATTATAAGTATGGCGGATTAAGTTTTTCTGATAAAAATTCGGCCGGTAAAAAATTAATGATCTCTCGTTTTAAAAATTGGCTCATATAAACTCTTAATTATACTTTAGAGGACAAAGAAAAATTTCTTACAACCGAATTTTTAAAATGGAAAGGGAATTTAGAGCAGGTGGATGATGTGTGTGTGATCTGCGTTAGACTTTGATTGTTTAGTAAATAAAATCCAAGCCTTTATCATTTGGTTAAGCTTCCCCAAACACCAAGTGGTAATTTTACGCCGCTTTTTGCATTTAAATACAATTCACCAATTTCTAATTTAGATCTGTTCTTTTGAGCAAATGGGTTTAATAAATTTTCAGGTACTAATGCCGAAAATCCTAATGAATAAGCATTTAAAATTAAAAGGTGTTCTTTTGGATCTAAGATCTGTAATACACCATTTATCATTTCAGAAATATTATCTTCCAGCTTCCATTTTTCACCATTTGGGCCATGACCAAAGGCAGGAGGATCAAGAATAATACCTTGATAAAAATTACCTCTTCTAACTTCTTTATTTACAAATTTTAATGCATCGTCAACTAACCATCTAATATTATCTAGGTTAGAATTCTTCATGTTTTCATTTGCCCAAGTAACCACTTGTTTAATGCTATCCACATGCGTAACATCGCCTCCTGCAGCTTTTGCAGCTATTGAAGCACCACCCGTATAGGCAAATAAATTCAGGAATTTGGCCTTTGGTTTATCTTTTAAAAACGAATGTATTTTGTCCCAATTCACAGCCTGTTCAGGGAAAATCCCTACGTGCTTAAAAGAGGTTAATCCTAATCTAAATGTCAGTTTTAATGGCGCATAATCAATTGTCCATTGGTCGGGCATTTGTTTGAATTTTTTCCAGTCACCACTACTGGATGAGCGTGGGATAAATTTTACATGTGCTAGTTTTTCCCACTCCTGGTTAGAATATATTTTTGGCCAAACGGCTTGTGGCTCGGGGCGTATAGTAATGTATTTACCAAAACGTTCAAGTTTTTCAAAGTCGCCACAATCAATTAATTCGTAATCGGCAAAATTGTTTGGAGTAAGTAGTTGCATCTTATGATTTTAAACAATGGCAAATTTACACAAATTAAAACAAGCACGTTAACAACTTGGGCATTTTTATAAATGAACCTAGGGATAATTAAAATATATTCGGTAAAACTAAATAGTATAATTTATGCAAACCAATCGATCGGCCTTAGTTACCTTAATTTCTGTTTTCTTTTTTTGGGGTTTTGTTGCGGCAAGTAATGATATTTTAATTCCTGTTTTTAAAGAAAAATTAAATTTAGAACAGTGGCAAAGTCAGTTGATATCGGTTGCTTTTTATTTGGCGTATACCGTTGGCTCTATTATTTACATTGGTATTTCAAAGCTTTATGGTGGCGATATTTTAAATAAGATCGGATATAAAAATGGTATTGCTTTGGGATTATGTATTTCTGCAATTGGCACCTTGTTATTTTATCCTGCTGCGCAATTGGTTTCTTTTAATTTAATGATCACCGGTTTATTTATTGTTGCTCTTGGTTTTTCGTTACAACAAACTGCCGCAAACCCTTTGGCCATTGTAATGGGCGACCCTAAGGAAGCTTCGCAGCGATTGAGTTTGGCCGGTGGTGTAAATAATATTGGTACTACAATTGGTCCTTTGGTTATTAGTTATGCTATTTTTGGCGCAGTTGGAAGTGGCAATAAATTAGATGATATTGGTGCTGTAAAATTTCCTTATTTAATTTTAGGGGCCGCCTTTTTAGTGGTAGCAATTATCTTTAAATATTCCTCGCTTCCTAATCAAATTAATGTGGATGAAAGTGTTGAGGTTGATTCAAAGATCTCTGATAAGAAAAGTGCTTTAAATTATCCGCAATTGGTTTTAGGTATGATAGCCATTTTTGTTTACGTTGGTGTTGAGGTGGCTACTGCTTCTAACTTGCCGGAGTATATGAAGCAGTGTATCAATATTGAAACGAGTAATGCCGCACCTTATGTATCTTTATTTTGGGCTAGTTTAATGATCGGGCGTTGGACAAGTTCTGCAGGTGCGTTTAATGTTAAGCCTACAACAAAACAATTGCTTCGGTTTTTAATGCCTTATTTGGCTTTTGGTGTTTTTTTATTGGTGAATGCAATTGCAAAAAGCGACTTAACCGTTTTCTACCCATATGCATTTGTAATATTAATTATGATCGGCGCAGATATTTTAAGTAAAGGAAATCCTGCAAGGCAGTTAGTTATATTTTCCGCCTGTGGCATTGCAGCTTTGATCTTTGGAATGCTTACAACAGGTTTGGTAAGTGTTTATGCTTTTATTAGTGTTGGTTTGTTTTGTTCTACACTTTGGCCTTGTATTTTTACTTTAGCTATTACCGGATTAGGAAAACATACCAATCAAGGGGCTAGTTATTTAATAATGATGATCATGGGCGGTGGTTTAATTAGCTGGCTGCAAGGCTGGTTGGCAGGAGCTGATCTGTTAGGAATTAAGGCAAGTTATAGCGTTGGTGTTCTATGCTTTGTTTATCTGGTTTATTATGGTTGGAAAGCGAGTAAAATATTTTCTTCATTGGGTATTCGTTTAGATTCAAGTAATTCATCAAATCATTAATTTGTATATTTATAGATGCGTTTTTTAGCAATTGTAATACTCATTTTTAATTTAAAAGGTACTTCTCAAAATTATTCCCAATACGTCAATCCTTTTATTGGCACAGGCGGTCATGGTCATACGTTTCCAGGTTCGGTTTTACCTTTTGGAATGGTGCAGTTAAGTCCCGATACACGTATTGATGGGAGTTGGGATGGCTGCAGTGGCTATCATTACAGCGATAGCGTTATTTATGGTTTTTCACACACACATTTAAGTGGCACCGGTGTTAGCGATTGGGGCGATATTTTATTAATGCCTACAACAGGAGCGCCATCATGTGATAATAAAATTTATTCTTCAAAGTTTGATCATAAAAACGAAAAGGCCGGAGCAGGGTTTTATGAAGTTTTATTAAAGGATGATAAAGTAAAAGTTGAACTGACGACTACTTTACGAAGTGGCATTCATCGTTACACATTTCCTAAAACAGCAGAAGCAAATGTACTCTTAGATCTTTTACACAGAGATAAAACGCTCAATTGTAATGTTACTGTTATTGATAGCGTAACCATTGGAGGCTATAGAATGAGCGAGGCTTGGGCAAAAGATCAACAGATATATTTTGTGATGCGTTTTTCGAAACCATTTAAAAAGATGGCGTTTGTTTTTAAGAATGAATTTAGATCGTCTCTTAACTTTAAAAAGAAAGAAAAAGCTCAGGGTGCCTATTTTCAATTTGATCAAACAGATGGAAATCCCTTATTAGTTAAAGTGGCCATTTCCTCTGTTGATATGGAAGGCGCTATAAAAAATTTGGAGGCCGAAGCTAAACACTGGGATTTTGATAAATATAAAAATGAGGCTGAAAAAGTTTGGAATGAACAACTAAAAAAAATCGAAGTAAGCGATGATGATAAAGATAAATTAACTGTTTTTTATACAGCACTGTATCATTGTTTTATTCATCCTTCTTTAAATATGGATGTTGATGGGCAATACCGTGGACGAGACGGTCAGGTTCAAACTGCTAAAGGATTTAATAATTATTCAGTTTTTTCTTTGTGGGATACTTACCGCGCACTTCACCCGCTATTTACAATTATTGAACGTAAACGAACATCCGATTTTATAAATACATTTTTAGCACAGTATAAAGCTTCCGGTCGGTTACCGGTTTGGGAGCTTTCGGGTAACGAAACAGATTGTATGATCGGTTTTCATTCTGCTTCTGTTATTGCCGATGCAATGGTGAAAGGAATTGGTGGTTTTGATCCACTTTTGGCTTTTAAGGCAGCAAGATCTTCGGCAACGTATTCTTCAGGTGGCATTCCGGTTTTTAATAAACAAAATTTCTTACAAATTGATGATGAAAGTGAAAGTGTAAGTAAGTCTCTCGAATATGCCTATGATAATTGGTGCGTGGCTCAGATCGCAAAAAAAGTAAATAAGAATATTGAATATCTACAGCACCTTAAATTATCCCTTGCGTATAAAAATCTATTTGATGCTTCAAGTGGTTGCATGCGACCAAGAAAAAACGGAAACTGGTTATCTCCTTTTTATGCCAACGAAATTAATAATCATTTTACTGAAGGTAACAGCTGGCATTATTCTTTTTATGCGCCGCAAGATATTGAAGGATTGATTAAGCTGCACGGAGGAAAGCAAAAGTTTGAAAATAAGTTAGATGAATTATTTACTACAACAGAAAAAACAAGAGGGCGCGAACAGTCGGATGTTACAGGCTTAATAGGACAGTACGCTCATGGTAACGAACCTAGTCATCACATGGCATATTTATATAATTATGTTATGCAACCTGAAAAAACTGTAAACTACGTAAAACAAATTTGTGATGATTTTTATAAAAATTCGCCGGATGGATTAATTGGAAATGAAGATTGCGGACAAATGAGTGCCTGGTATGTTTTTAGTTCAATTGGTTTTTATCCGGTATGTCCGGGATCTACGCAATACGTATTCGGGCAGTCAAGTTTTAAAAGTGTAAAAATTAACCTTGAGAGTGCTAAAGTATTTTCAATAACCAATGAAAATAAACAAGATCTTGTTATAAGGGGTTATACTATTAATAATAAGAAATTTTTGCGTTCGGCTATTGATCATAAAACCATTATGAGTGGTGGGGTAATGAATTATATTTACGAATCAAAAACTGGTGTGCCGAATAAATATGGTAGAGGTTTAGAAATACCAACGTCAAATATTATTGGTGTTAATATAATTCCTGCTCCAGTAATTAGATCTTCTGCTCAGGTATTTAAAGATAAAATGGAAATTACCATTGAGGCTGTTAATTCTTCAGCTTCAAAAATTCATTACACGTTAGATGGTAAGGAGCCGATTGTATCTTCTAAGATGTATTCAAAACCATTTAGTATTGATGCCAACACAACAGTTAAAGCAAAAGTTTTTTCTACAAATGAAAGTAGTATAGTGACAGAAGCTAATTACTTTAAATTAAAATATAACTATGATTTAGAATTAGGATCAAAGTCAAATGCTCAGTATTCGGCAGACGGATCACAATCTTTAATTGACGGCGTTTATGGCGATATTGATTGGCGAAAAGGAAACTGGCTTGGTTTTCAACCGCAGGATTTTGAATGTGTTGTTGATATGAAAAGCGAAAAGGAAATTAATTTTCTTAGTTTAAATTGTTTGCAGGATACGCGATCATGGATAGTATTTCCTAAAACAGTTTATTTTTATGGTTCGTTAGATAACAATAACTTCAATTTAATCGATAGTATACAAAACCAAGTTAATGCAGATGATTATAAAACACAAACGCATAAATTTGAAAAACAATTAGATCAAAAAACTCATTTTAGATATATAAAAATTGTCGCTAAAAATTTTGGTCAACTTCCCGAATGGCACCAAGGGAAAGGTGAAGATGCATTTATATTTGTAGATGAACTAGAGATAAAATAACATGAAAAATAATTACAAAAGTTGTTTATTGGCAGCTATTTTTCTTTTTGCTGTTAATGCTTGCACACTATTTAAAAAAGGGATCTCTAAACCGGTTACCGTTTCATTATCCGATTCTACTTTTTTAGCAGAAAAAAATGCTAAAGCCAATTACATTAAATATTTAGATCTACAATCTCCAGAAAAGCTCACCAATGCTTTTTTAAAAGGCTTTAAGTCTGAAGCGGCTATTACAAAAAATGTTACTTTAAAATTTAATGATGATAATGCAGATTTTATTTTAAAGGTTAAAAGTTTGGTTGTAACCGAAAGCAGCCAAATTGAAACCATAAATGATCCAAAATCACCATTTAACGGACAGCAAGTTGAGTTAAATAAGGTTGAAAGTTCGGTTACGATCGAAATAATTGACAATAAAAACAAAACTAAAAAGCTTACGGATTGTTTTAATTCCAAGGAGCGTTCTGAAAAATTGAAAAATAACAGAGATATTGGTGACTTAATAACCGGATCAAATAAAGATAATACTCAATACCGAACAAAACTTTTAAGCGATAATATTTGTTTAAATTTGTCGGAAGATGTTGGGAGACGTATTTGGGTTCCGATAAGTAGACGAATAGCAAAAACACTAAAATAAAACATGGGTAGTTCAAATAAATACTGCAATAGTTTAACAGAATATTCTCGTTTTTTAACGCGTGAAGTAAACATTGGTGATCTTAAAATGGGTGGCTTAAATCCAATTCGTGTGCAAAGTATGACCACAACCGATACTATGGATACAATGGCCACGGTTGAGCAAAGTATTCGCATGATAAAAGCCGGTTGTGAGTTGGTTCGTATTACTGCGCCAAGCATGAATGAGGCAAAAAATTTAGAAGTAATTAAAAAAGAATTAGTTGCTCGTGGATATCATACACCCATTTGTGCCGATATACATTTTACGCCGAATGCAGCTGAGTTCGCAGCAAGGGTAATTGAAAAAGTCCGTGTTAATCCCGGAAACTATGCCGATAAGAAAAAATTTGAAACCATTGATTATACTGATTCTGCTTATGAATCAGAATTAGAAAGAATAAGAAATCGTTTTACGCCTTTAGTAAAGATCTGTAAAGAGTATGGAACCGCAATGCGTATTGGCACTAATCACGGTTCATTGAGCGATAGAATACTTAGTCGTTATGGCGATACTCCTTTGGGAATGGTGGAAAGTGCACTTGAGTTTTTAAGGATCTGTGAAGACAATGATTATTTTAATATTGTGATTTCAATGAAGGCTAGCAACACGCAAGTAATGGTGCAGGCTTATCGTTTATTGGTTGCAAAAATGATAGAGACAAATCGAAATTATCCTTTACATTTAGGCGTTACAGAGGCAGGTGATGGCGAAGATGGAAGAATTAAATCTGCAGTGGGCATTGGCACTTTATTAGAAGATGGGCTAGGGGATACCATTCGTGTGTCGTTAACCGAAGAACCTGAGTATGAAATTCCGGTTGCAAAATTATTAGCAGAAAGATATTCAGAAAGAAAAGGGCACAAGGCAATAAAGGAAATTACTACCCACTTACCTTATGATCCGTTTGAATTTAATAGAAATGTTACCAAAGAAATAATAAATATTGGTAACCATAATGTACCTCGAGTAATTGCAGATTATAGTATGAAGCCGGAAGTGACTGCTGCCAGTTTATTTGGTGTTGGTTATAATTATTCGGTGCCATTAGATAAATGGAATTTAACCGATATGGCGGTTGATTATTTATTTTTAGGTGATAATAAAATTAATTTTGAAATTCCGGGTACATTAGGATTGATATACAATTCGCAAAGCTGGTTATCTGAGAAAAATAAAAGCAGAAGTTATCCTTTATTTTGCGGAGAAGAATATTTTACAACAACAGAAAGATCAACTGAATTAAATTTTGTAGCCGTAACTGTTGAAGTTTTGACAAATGAATTTATTCAAAAAATTAAAAACGAAAAAACTATTTGTTTAGTTTTTGATTCCTTCAATACGCATACTATGCCTGAGTTACGACGCATGGCAATGGATCTAAAATTAAACGATTGTAAATTGCCTTTCATTATTAAATGTAATTATAGTGATCTGAGTGAAGAGAAATTTCAATTATACAGCAGTACAGATATTGGTGGTTTATTATTAGATGGCTTTGGCGATGGTATTTGGATAAAGCAGAAGGATTGCGTTAGCACACAAGTTTGTAACTCAACTGCGTTTGGAATTTTGCAAGCAACACGCTCACGTATCAGTAAAACAGAATACATTAGTTGCCCAAGTTGCGGTAGAACGTTATTTGATCTGCAGGAAACCACTCAAAAAATTCGTGAACGAACCGATCATTTAAAAGGAATTAAAATTGGTATCATGGGTTGCATTGTAAATGGTCCGGGTGAAATGGCCGATGCCGATTATGGTTATGTTGGCACAGGTGTAGGAAAAATTAGTTTATACAAAGGCAAAGAAGTTGTAAAGAAAAATGTGACCTCAGAAACAGCTGTTGATGAGTTAATTGATCTTATTAAGGAGCATGGAGATTGGGTAGAGAAGGTGAGTTAGAATTTAATGCATCAACAAAAAAATATTAATGATCAAACATTTTATTTTAATTCTTTTTTTTACATCCAACAATATTGTCAGATCGCAATCGATTCTGGCTTTTGCAGATAGCATTAGGAAAGTTTATAATATTCCAGAAATAGCATATGCGGTAGTTTCTTCTACAAATGTTTTAGAGATAAATACGCTTGGCGTGAAAAGAATAAATACTTCTCTTAAAGCAGAACTAAATGATAAGTTCAGGATCGGCTCTAACACAAAAGCTATTACCGGTTTTATTGCGGCACTTCTGATTAAAGAAAATAAACTAGCTTGGAATACAAAATTCTTTGAACTTTACCCGGAGTTGAAATCAAAAAGCGATTCGGCGTATTACCATTTAACGCTTTTAAATTTGCTAAGTTTTAGAACAAAATTATTTCCTTACACTTATACCTATAAAGAACCTACAAAAGAACAATTTACGGGTAATGAAGATGAACAGCGTTATCAATTCACAGAATGGTTCTTTCAACAAAAACCAATATCAAGTAAAGACTCCATTAACTTTTCTAATTTAGGTTATATTGCCGCAGGATTGATGCTTGAAAAAGTTGCCGGTAAAACCTATAAACAATTAGTTGGTGATCTTGGAAAAGAATTAGGTGTTACGTTTTATTTTGGTAATCCTAATTCCATTGATGAATCCCAACCTTGGGGACACAATAAAGACTTATCACCTGAGCCTCCTAGCGATAATTATAAATTGAATTGGTTGCTTCCAGCGGGAAATATAACAATGACAATTTCTGATTATTCAAAATTTATTCAATTGCAACTTCAAGGTTTAAAAGGACAATCTAAATTATTATCAAAAGAAGAATTTAATTTTTTGCATTATGGTTTAACAAAATTTGCAGTAGGGTGGTTTTGGTTAAAAGACGAAAATGGTCAGACTTTTTCCTACAATATTGGCAATCCGGGTACATTCTTATCTAAAGTATATGTTTTTAAAAATTCAGACAGAGCTTTTATTCTTTTTTCGAATGCTCAAACTCCCAAAGCAGATGAAGGACTTAATGTTTTGTATAATAAACTTTATGAAAAGTATGGAGAATGATATTCGCTGACAATATAAAAAAAATCCCTCTTTCGAATTTTGAAAGAGGGATTTTTAATTTTATCTAATTAGAGAAGAAAGATATCGTCCCTACGGGACTCGAAAAATAATATTTGATTGTTTCTATAGATATTAAGTCCCTAAAGGGACTTTCAAATAACAAGTTATTTAAGACTCCTTTAGGAGTTAAATATTATAGAACGGATAAAAAAAGAAACATAAAGTCCCGTAGGGACGAAATATTTATTTTACCAACCCAAAACCCAAGCAAAAATTAATGGCGCCACAATAGTAGCATCACTTTCTACAATAAACTTTGGTGTATTAATATCTAATTTACCCCAGGTAATTTTTTCGTTTGGCACAGCTCCCGAATAAGAACCATATGAAGTGGTTGAATCTGATATCTGACAGAAATAACTCCAGAAAGGAACATCATGCATTTCCATATCCTGATATAACATTGGTACAACACAGATAGGAAAATCTCCTGCAATACCACCACCAATTTGAAAAAAGCCTACGCCTTTACCACCACTGTTTTTTGGATACCAAGCCGCTAACCAAGCCATGTATTCAATACCACTTTTCATGGTACTTGCTTTAATTTCTCCTTTAATAACGTAAGATGCAAAAATATTACCCATTGTACTATCTTCCCAACCCGGCACAACTATTGGTAAATTACGCTCTGCAGCTGCTAACATCCAACTATCTTTTGGATCAATTTCGTAGTATTGTTTTAATTCGCCACTTAATAAAATTTTGTACATGTATTCATGTGGGAAGTAGCGCTCACCAGCGGTGTCTGCGTCTTTCCAAATTTTATGAATGTGTTTTTGTAAACGACGGAAAGCTTCTTCCTCCGGAATACACGTGTCTGTGACACGATTATAATGATTCTCTAGTAAGTCCCACTCATCTTGAGGAGAAAGATCGCGATAATTAGGAACGCGCTTATAATGACTGTGGGCTACTAAATTCATGATATCTTCCTCGAGGTTGGCGCCTGTGCAAGATATAATATCTACTTTTCCCTGACGGATCATTTCCGCTAATGATTTCCCTAATTCTGCAGTACTCATGGCACCACCAAGAGTGATCATCATTTTACCACCTTCGGTTAAATGTTTTTCGTATCCTATGGCCGCATCTACTAAAGCTGCTGCATTAAAATGTTTATAGTGGTGCTCGACAAATTTTGATATCGGGCCTTTGTTTGCTGCTGTACTCATAATTTTAAATTTTGAAGGGCAAAGATAAAATTTTTACCGAAACGCATTATTAAATATAGGTTAAATAGAGTTTAATTTGCCAGAATAGCCTTAACCTTATTTCTATATCGTTTCTTTTGCACGCCGTAATACTTTATGTCTCTATAAATTTGCCTAAAATCTACCCAAATACCAAGCGAATAACACAATCCATCAAAATCTAATAAATTTTGATTGTAAGGTATATATCGGTAACTGATCATCGATGAAATTCCTACCCATTTTATGGGTTTAACAATAAATTTAGCACCTGCGCCTAATGGCATAAAAATTTTGGATGTATAAGTATAAGTAGATAGTGTATCAAGTAATCGCCTTTGAAAACCTCCGGCTCCAAGCTCAAAAGGCAATGTTACTCTGTAATACTTTTTATTTAATAAAATGTATTCGTAAAAGACATTAACGTAACCCAATCTATTGATCTTTGAAACGGCATTAATGAGCTTGTTGTTTGTTGAAAAGCGACTTAACGTGTACAAGCCAATACCAAAAGTATGAAACTCGTTTACTCTTAAGCCATATTGTAAGCCGCTAATATTGGTAAGGCTTGTCGGATTAAACGAATTTCTACTATCGGCATTTAAGTAAGGTCTTAATTTTTTAAAACGATAGGTTTGCGCAGAATCAGCTTCGAGTTTTTTTGTTAATGAATCAATCAATATTTTAGATGTAAAATATTGTTGGGCAAATGAAAATTGAAATGATGATAAAACGAAAACTATTGAAACAAAATATCTCATTACTTTTAGACTATAAAAATTTAAAATAGTTTATTAATGAGTATTGTTTTTTATTTACCATTCGATTAACGAAAGTAAATAAAAATTGCGATGAAAAATTGCGAGGAAATGCTAAAATTGCTTAATAAAGATCTCGCTTGCCTTATAAACTAATTGAAAAACATCCTCAAAATCTTTTTCGGTTCCATAATAAGGATCCGGAACTTCCATGTCGGAATTAGGAAATGCGGTATTTAAAAACAGACTAACTTTATTTTTATGGGTTTCGTTTTTTGCAAGTGTAATTACATTTGTAAAATTACTTTTATCCATCACAAAGATCTTATCAAAGACATCAAAATCATTTTCGTGAAACTGTCGCGCTCTTAAAAAGGAAAGGTCAACGCCATTTTTTTTGGCATTGGCTATTGTTCTTTTATCCGGTGCTTCGCCAATGTGAAAATTAGAGGTTCCTGCAGAATCTATTTCTAGTTTTAGATCGTATTTTTCATTTAGATGTAACAAAATACCTTCTGCTAATGGCGAGCGGCAAATGTTTCCCAAACAAACAAAAAGTATTTTTTGCATAAACGTTTGTAGATCAATTCTGTTTTGTAACAGTTTTTAAATTCAATAAATTCATCGAATTATTACCTAATCCTTTTATTTTATGATTTACAAGACGGATCACCTGATCGTAATATAATGGAATGATTGGCGCATCATCCACTATCATTCTATCCATTTGCTGATAGAGCTCTATTTTTTTTTCTTCATTGGTTTCGTGTTGTGCTTTTTCAAATGCTGCATCAAAATTCTCATTCTTGTAATGGAAATAATTTACTCCTTGCGGCGAAAAGTTTTTACTGTAAAACAAGGTCATAAAATTTTCTTCATCTGCATAATCTCCCACCCAAGATTTTTTGAAGAAATTATATTCGCAGTTATTCACAGCTTGGCGCAACACGGAGGACTTCTCAATACTTATTTGAAGTTTAATATTACATTCTGCTAATTGCGATTGAATGAATTCTACTTGTTCTTTATAATTATCTGTTGTGTGTAAGGTAATTTCCGGAAGTCCTTTTCCGTTGGGATACCCGGCTTCTTTTAAAAGCTCTCTTGCAAAATCAGGATTGTAGTTATAACCTTTTACTTTTTCTGGATCAAAACTTTTCATACCCTTTGGAATAAAGCCGGCATTAGCAGCATAGCCAATGTTATTTCTTAAATATTTAATTAGTTTATCTCTGTCAAACGCATAATTTATTGCTTTACGAATAGATTTTAATCTTAATGGAGAGGTTTTCACAGATTCAATTTTTTCATCAATTAAAATTCCGATATAATCTGTTTTTAAAAAATTTTGTTTTTGAAGATAAAATTTACTTTTATAAACATCTCTTAGGTCACCTTCTTTATCCAGAACTTCATTAATGTTAAAGGCATCTGCGCCACTAAGCATATCAAACTTTCCGTTTAATAATTCCATAAAAGCGGTTTCCCTATCCTTCACAAAAGAAATTGATACTGCGTCAAGATAAGGCAAACGAAAGCCTTTTTCGTCGCGCTCAAAATAATTAGGGTTTTTAATCAAGATCAGTTTAGTTCCTTCTTCCCATATTTTAAAAGCAAACGGACCTGTACCAACCGGATTTCTTCTAAAATCTTGTTTGTAATATTCAATTGCTTCTAAGGGCAGTACACTAAAAAATTTCATTGTAAGAATACTGATAAAAGCACTGAAAGGTTCTTTTAATCGAATAACTAATGTTGAGTCGTTAATCGATTGAAAGCCTTTGTATTCGGTTTTTTCGCTTCTGTCAATATTTGTCAGTAAACTAATTGCGCTACTAACTTTACTGTCAAATAAGCGGTTAAAGCTGTAAACAAAATCTTTTGCAACAACTCTTCTTCCTCTTCCGTTTTCAAAGCAAACATTATCTTGAAAATAAACATCACTTCTTAAATTGAAAGTGTAAGATAGTCCGTCTTCACTAATAGTATATTTTTTTGCAATGCAAGGAATAACGTTTAACTGATCATCCATTTGCACTAAGCCATTAAATAACTGGTTAACCGGCCAGATGTTTTCAAAGCTTATAGCTGCTGCAGGATCTAAAGAGGTTATACCTGCCATTTCGTTATAGCTAAAAATGGTTCTGTTATCTTTTTCCTGTTCGCTGTTTGTACACGAAAATAAAACAAATAAGCAAACTAAGGGTAATGAGATTTTTAATATACGCATAACACAAATATCTCAAATGAAAGGGCTGTAAAATGTTCACATACCTGGCAATTATGCACAAGACAATGTGAAAAGGTAAGTTTTGCCGGATTATGGTTGAACTGTGGTAGGATCTTTTTCTTTAACTGCTGGGTCAAAATTAAAGCTTAAGGTTATTCTCCAGGTTCTTTGCAGTGGATTATTTAGTAGAGTAGGAATAAGGTAAGATCCATCCACATTGATAACTTTAAATTTAAAGCCCATGCCTACGGTAAAAAACTGACGAGAACCTTTTGTTTTTGGTTCATAAAAATAGCCGGATCTAATTGCGAACGTATTATTGTACCAATATTCTAATCCGGTACAAATATTTATCTCCTGTAATTCTTCTTTAAGTCCGCCCGGTGCATCGCCAAAGGATTGTAAAATACCTTGTGCAACCGGAACGTTTGGATTTTTTCCTTTTTCAATAATCCTGGCCCCTGTTGAAGGATCAATTGCAATTACCGACGTAGGATTGCCATTAGCATCCTTTTCGTATTGATAAATTGGCGGAGTAGGCACTAAAAGTTTATTAAAATCAAGATAAAAACCAATAGTATTAAAATCATCTATTTCAGTTTTTAAACCATTACCCAAACGTAAGTTCATTGGGATAAAGTTTTGGTCATTTGAATATTTTATTTTCGCACCAATATTAGTAAAAGCCAAGCCGGCAGTGTATACTGCTTTTTTATCTCCTAATTTAAATTTATTGCTTTTATAAAACATACTTAAGTCAACAGCAACAGTGCTTGCAGCATTGCCCTGACTGCCATTAAAATAAACTCTGCTAATACTTGAATTGATAAAACGGGTTGCAACACCTAATGAAAAATTATCTGATAATTTTTGAGAAACTGCAAGGTCAACCGCAAATTCGTTGGGTTTAAAGTCTCCTGTTTTTTGTCCGGTTGCATTGGTTAGTTCAATATTTCCTAGAGTAAAATAACGTAATGAACCGCCTACCGCAGTTCTTTTATTTATTTTAACATAACCACCTAAATAATAAAGGTTAATATCCGGCACTAATAATCTTAACCAAGGTGTTACTGTAAAACCAACACCAAATTTCTTGTCAGAAAAAGCCAATTTACTGCCATTCCAATGAATTGAATTAATATCTGGATCTGTTGCAGCCCCAACGTCGCCCATTGCTCCCTGCTTGCTATCAGGGCTAATTAACAAGAATGGAACTGCAGTGGTAATTGGGTTAATGGTTTGACCACCAATTTGAGTACTACTAATTTGACCAATTATTGATTTGGTTAACAGGATACTACTTAATATTATTATACTATTTTTATTCATTCACAAAATCTAACTAAGTCCCTAAACAAAAGTAAACGTCAAATTTACTAATTTAGTATTACTAATTTTTCAGTTTTTTCAGCTTTTTGGTTTTCAGAGTTAATAATGGCTAATTTATATATATAAACACCTCTTGCCAATTTATCGCCATATTCATCTTTTCCGTCCCAATCAACCCCTTCAGGCCTAAATCCTTCGCAAGTAACTGTTTTTTGAATTGTTTTAACAACTTTGCCGCTAATAGTGAATATTTGAATGGTTATTTTTAAAGGATTGCAAGCTTGATTGTGTTCTAAGTAAAATTTAGTGTTACTGGTAAAAGGATTTGGGTAGTTTAAAACGTGTTTTAAAGCCAATTCAGCGCTTGGCGCCACCACAAAATCCATATTAACCACCCCCGAATTATTTTGAATATCCCAGGCTTTAAAAGTTAAGCTGTGATTTCCTTCGGGCAATGTTTCAAAAGGATATCTTACTTTACCACTTTGATAACTGTTTAAATTAGATTCATAATAATCGTTTAAAATTTTAGGTTTACTGGTGTTTTGGTCTAGAACAACTGTAATATCATGCCCAATACTCGATCCTAAAGTGTTTATTCCGCTTGAGTCGGTTAGATTAGCGTATAATATTGGTTTTTCATTAGTTGTACCGCCATTTACAAAACCTTTTTCATTCATATAAATGCTCAACTGCGGCCCATCATTGTCAATTACAGGATTTTTAGCGCCACCTCCAACTCTTAAATTTCTGGTATAGCCAACTGCATCTATAGATCCGTTCGTAGCATAATAACTTATTTTTCCTGGACCAATTGCGAAACTGATGTCTTTTGGAACAATGAAGGTAAAAGAAAAATCGCCATTTGTAACTTGGGCTTTACCATGGTACAAAATATTTTTTTGAAGGTTGAAGTTAAAAGGATTTCCTGCGGTACCAAAATATGAATCAAAATCATTTAGTAAACAATTAATTGTTTGCTCTTTATCAAAAACAGTGGGGTAAACAATACCATTAAAGTTGCTTAGTTTGTTACCTATTGTATCTGTAATTTCTCCTGTAACAGTTATTTTTGCAAGGGCAGAAATAGTATCAATACTGTTAATTGAAACTAAACTGTTATTGATTTTTAAAGTTTTAACTTTTTGCTGTGGATACGCCAATGTTAAAGCCGGATCTCCTAAAAGATGAAAGTTAGCGTAATAAATAGATTGTGTTAATGAAGCTTTAGTTTCTTGAATAATATCGCCTAATGTAGGCATTTTACCATTTGGTAATTTTTTAAACAAAAAACTATAAAGATTAGTGTTTAGAACAAAGTTGGTAGATGAAAAAGCTAAACGGCAAGTAGTTAGTAAAGCAACAGCGCCACCTTTTGAATTTAATAAGCAAAATTCTCCTGCTGAGGTCCTGTCCGGGTCATCGTAACGACTAAATTCGCAAGTGGCAGTTACAAACAGTGGAAGTTTGTTAAAATTATCTAAGGCGTTGATTGTAGGAACATCTAAGATCCTTTCTTCGGTGATACCCACCTCGCCACCATGGCCTGTATAATTAAAAATTAAAGCTCCTTTTTTAAAACGTCTTAATAGATCTTCAGCCGCATCCGGATATCTTTGTCCTCCGGCTGTGGAAAATTGCTGGTAGCCATCTAAATAGATCTTGTCAATATTAATATTTGGATTATTAGTCTCAACAATATTAGATAATTGATCTGCCTGTGACATGTGAGTTGACTGATCTTCATCATCCGCTAAAAAAACGGCCCAATTTCTCCAATCGCCAAGCGGCGAAGAGGTTGTTGTATTGCAATTTTCGGGCGAAGTTTCTTGAATTTTAAAATTAGGGTCTTTCTTATAATAATTTTCTATTTTATTAACCACATTATTTACCTCCTGGGTATTTCTGCAAGTTAAACGACCAACGCCTATGTCTAAAATACCAATACCTTCTGCATTAGCTCCTTCAGTGGCATCCATAAGGCCATAAAAATCATCAGAGGCAGTACTACTTAAAAAAGATGTAGAATTGCTTGTTTGATAAGTAGGAATGAAATTACTGTTGTTTGAAATGTTTCTGCTTATGTTATCATACGAACCATCACCAACAAGAGCAACGTATTTCACTTGTTTACTATTGCCGATATTTCTGCTGTAAATCATTCGTATAAAATCTCTTATACCCGAAATATCTTGCCTACCACTGCTAAACTCGTTATAGATCTGATCTGTTGTAGCAACAACATAGGTTAACCCTTCGTATTGTTGGTGCAGGTTTGCTAAACGTTGTGCTTGCGAGGTAAATAACGGGTGGGCGATAAGAACATAATCGGCCTGCTGAATGTTATGAAGATTTTGATTGGCAACTTTTGTAATAAATGTTGGTGTAAAATAATCGGTAGCAGGTAATAGTGCATAAACATTTAAAGAATCGGCATTTGCAGTAAAATCAATTGCGTTACCTGTTGTTGAAAAGGCTTGTGCATATGGGTTGATTGGGTCTGTAACATTCCAAATTATCGGCGTAATATTTAATGGATTTGTAATATTAAAATTAGAAATATTTCCGGATGACGAAACTCTAGAATCTCTAAATTGAAATTGCTTTGAGTTAATGGTTAATTGTCTTCTGGCATTAATTGTTAGTTTATCTAACCATGCTATACTGTTAGATGTTTGTTTCGTTATAAGTACACTAATTGAATTGGCGTCGTTTAATAATGCTTTACCACTTTTAGTTTGTACATCAGCAAAATCTGATAAATAATTATTGATATTAATTGGATTTGTGCTTAAAGTATAATTTAAACCTGCTCCATTAACCAAATAAGTGCTGCCGGAAACTCCTCTTCCTGCCATTGTTGTTTCAGAAATAATTGTATCGCCAACAACATAATTACCATCAGTAAAATTAAAACCATAGGTGTTTGTAATATCAAAGTATTCTCCATAAAACTGCCTGCCACTTTTCACGAAATTGGTAATGTTTTTTTCTGAATAAGCGTAATAGTCGTAGGAATTGCTCGTAACATTTGCAGTTAAACCTGTTGCGGGAGGAGAAGAAATTCGTTTTCCTGGACCAAGG
>JBEIEI010000027.1:0-19269 GCA_040382975.1 Flavobacteriales bacterium | reverse complement strand
ACCCGAAGACCCTCTTCAATATATCATGTTTACATCAGGATCAACAGGAGAGCCAAAAGGAGTGCAAATTACCCAAAACTCCATTCTTACATTTTTAGATTGGGCACAAAAAGATTTTGGCTTTTGCTCCGATGATGTGTTTATGAATCAAGCGCCATTTACATTTGATGTTTCACTATGTGATGTGCTTAATTCTTTCTCACACGGCGGAACACTGGTGCTAAATTCAATAAACATAGTTAAGGATCAAGAGGCGTTTTTTAAACGCTTAGTAAATTACAAATGCAGTGTGTGGACATCCACTCCGTCCTTTGCCTATTTATTCCTTCGCCACCCAGACTTTAATGCAGAAAAAATCTACCCTATAAAAACATTTTTATTTATGGGCGAAGAATTACCAAACCGCACTTGCTCTATTTTAAAAAAATCGTTTAACGATGTAAGAATATTAAACGCTTATGGCCCAACAGAGGCTACAATTGTTACAACACTAGTTGAAATAACAGATGATGTTATTTCAAAATACCCAATGTTACCAATTGGTTTTCCAATGCCCGCAAGCAAAATAGTAATTGAAAAACTAGACCCTAAAGATAAAGAAGGGGAGTTGATCATAGTTGGCGACCATGTTTCTATTGGCTATTTTAAAAATGATGAACTAAATAAACAAAAGTTTTTTTTACACGAAGGGAAACGCGCATTTAAAACCGGCGACCTGGCCTATTACGAAAACGAAATGGTTTTTTGTATAGGCAGAAATGATGATCAAGTTAAAATGCATGGTTATAGAATTGAACTGAATGAGATAAGCAATGTACTTTGTAAAAATAATCTCATCTCAGACGCGGTAACAATTGCCTTAAAACGAAATAATGAAGTAAAAAAGATCGTAAGTTTTGTAATAGTAAAAGAGCCCGTTCAAAAAGAAGAATTAAACAAACAACTAGTTGCATTTTTAAATACTACCTTACCATATTATATGATTCCGGGTGATATCGTAAACGTAGATAGTTTTCCATATAGCACCAGTCACAAAATTGATAAAAACAAACTCATTGAAGATTATTTAAAACAACAATTTAATAATTAAGTGTATCCAAATTAACCTCAAATAATTTACAATTTTAGAATTTACGAATCGCATTGGGCTGATTTCAGATCGTTAACAAGATATAAAGGAAGTTCAAAAATTAAAGAATTTCGTTTTTCAACAGATGAAAAAGCGAATAAGCTAGTAGTCAAAACAACATAATTAAATGACGATACGAGATTATACATCCAAGGACAAAGAGGCGTGCATTAACGTTTTTAAAAGTAACTGCCCTAAATTTTTTGATGTATCAGAATTAGACTTGTTTATTAAGTGGCTAAATCATCAGGCAGATCAAAGTTCAGGATACCAAAGTCCAACCTATACAAATTCAGAAAGAGACGCTTATTACGTAATTGAAACTCCCGAAAATGGAATTGTTGCCTGCGGCGGTTTTTATATTACAACCGATTCTAATGAAGCGCGTCTGGCTTGGGGCATGGTGCAGGGTAACTTTCATAAACATGGCTACGGAAAAATGTTATATGAACATCGTTCCAAAAAAATAAAAGCAACCTGGCCTAGTCGTATTATCACGCTTGGCACTAGTCAACACACCTATCCCTTCTACGAAAAAATGGGTATGAAAGTAATTGCATCTTTTAAACAAGGCTATGGCCCAGATCTTGACAGGTATGATATGCAACAAAAATAAATAACCTTTAAAAACTACAATAAAATCTCTAATTATGCGAAAAAATGAAAGCAGCGGTTTATTATAATTAAAGTCCGCCTGAGGCGGCTAGCTTAAAGGATATTGTAAAACCAATACCAAAAAACAATGAAGTGTTAATTAAAGTATACGCCGGCACGTTTAAAAGAACAGATAGCAGTTTTAGAAGTGCCAAATATTTTATTTCGCGATTTTGGACAAGAGTGTTTAAACCAAAGTCAAATATGTTGGGAAATGAATTTGCCGGAATAGTTGAAGAAATAGGACAAAACGTTACGACATTTAAATAGGGAGATAAAGTTTTTGGCTATAACGATAAAACTTGCGGAGGTCCAGGTGAGTATTTAACTATTGCATAAAATGATGCCGTAACATTTTTACCAAACAATTTAAAGTTTTACGAAGCTACGCCAATTACCGAAGGTGCGCATTATGCATTAAACAATATTAAAGCGGCCAAGGTAAAAAGCGGACAACAGGTTTTGGTATACGGCGCAACAGGCGCAATTGGTTAGGCGGCAGTGCAACTATTAAAACATTTTGGCGCAAAGTTACTGCGGTTTGTAATACAAAAAATGTTGCATTAGTTAAGTCGCTTGGAGCAGATACAGTAATTGATTACAAACCGTAAGATTTTATAAAAACAGAAACGCGTTTTGATTTCATTTTTGATGCCGTTGGTAAAAGTTCATTTGGTCAATACAAACCACTGCTAACAAAAAAAGGGATTTATATTTCAACCGAATTAGGAAAAAATGGCGAGAATATTTTTCTTGCGCTATTCACGCCTTTGTTTGGCGGTAAAAAACTTTTGTTTCCTATCCCTACAATTGATAAAGCAGATGTGATCTTTTTAAAAGATCGAGTTGAAAAAGGAGAATACAAACCGGTAATTGGCAGTTATTATAAATTAGATCAGCTCGTAGAAGCTTACAAATAGGTTGAAACCGGGCAAAAAACCGGTAACGTTGTTTTAAAAATTGTAGAATAAACTTTAATTGTGCAGATGGCCGGATTAACACTCTAAACACCCTATATCCTTGGTTGCAGGGGAATAATCAAAACAAAAATAAAATCGTACCTTTACATCGGCGTAATTTTATATCAAATTAATTAAACTAAAATTACAAGAAGAGTATACACATGAAACGAATTACCGATTACAGAAAGTTATTTGAAATTACTAAAGACGCTGATCTTGCAGAATTAAAATTAATTTACCGACGATTAATGAAGGAGTGGCATCCTGATAAATTTGCAGATGAAACCTTAAAAGCTGAGGCAGAGGCAAAAAGTAAAACAATTATTGAAGCCTATCATTTTTTAGTTAGCATTTCGCCAGAAACACATGCAGCATCGTTAGAAGATTATAAACTTACCTCGGCAACCTCAGGCATTGATGATTTTTTATACAAAGGGTCAACCCTGCATATAACCTTTAACGATGGAAGTAAGTACGAATACTTTGGCGTTCAAAAAAACACTTACAATAAACTCATCAACTCCGGCAACCTGGCAAGATTTGCAAGACGACATATTTTTGACTCGCACATTTATAGAAATGTGTTTAAACCAACTCCTGTAGAATAATTTCGGATATACATTTTTACGTTAAACCATATTAAACATTGACCCATGGAAAGAAACGAAAAACCAAGCGAAGAAACTTTGGAGCAATGGCACAAAGACCCTAATAACTGGGTACTTGGAATATTTTATTTCAACAAACAAGACAAACGTATTTTTCCTCCAAAAAAAATGAAAGCATTTGGGTGGACAGTGAATTTTGCAAACCCTGTTTCGATTTTATTTCTTGCAGGCATTATTGCGGTAGTAATACTCATACAAACATATGCCTTTAAACACTAATGCTACCCAATAAGAAAGAACACCAAAAAGAAAAAACAAAATTACATCCGCGCAGTAAACATCGCGAGCGTTACGATTTTAAACAACTCATTACAACTTTACCCGAGCTTGCAAAATTTGTAAAGCTGAATGATCATGGCGATGAGTCGATCGATTTTTTTAATGCTGATGCGGTAAAAACTCTTAACAAAGCGCTTTTAAAATATTATTACAATGTAGAGAATTGGAATATCCCGCAAAACTATTTGTGTCCGCCAATACCCGGCAGAGCAGATTACATACATTATGCCGCAGATCTTTTAGCTAGCATGAACAATGGAAAGATCCCTACCGGAGAAAAAATAAACTGTTTAGATATTGGCGTTGGTGCCAATTGTATTTATCCAATTATTGGCAACAAAGAATACGGCTGGTTATTTATTGGAACAGAAATTGATCCTGTAGCAATTGATTCTGCAAATAAAATAATTGAATTAAATCAATCATTAAAAGGCAAGATCGATATTAGATCACAAAACAACCCAAAAGACATTTTATACGGTGTACTAAAAAAAGACGAACGCATTGACCTGATGCTTTGCAATCCCCCGTTTCACGCATCGTTGGAAGAAGCGCAAGCAGGCACACTTCGCAAATTAAGTAATTTAAAAGGCAAAAAAGTTACTAAGGCCACTTTAAATTTTGGAGGGCAAAATAATGAACTGTGGTGCAAAGGCGGAGAAGTTAGTTTTGTAAGAGATATGATACGCCAGAGTAAACAATTTTCTGAATCTGTTTTATGGTTTAGTACTGTCATTTCAAAACAATCCAATTTAAACACTGTTTATCAGGAATTAGAAAAGGCTAATGCCTTTGATGTAAGAACAATTCCAATGGAACAAGGTAATAAAACAAGTCGCGTTGTTGCCTGGACCTTTTTAAATAAAGAACATCAACAAAAGTGGATTAAAGAAAAGTGGTGATAAGTGCATGTCATTTCAAAAGGCTTTACTAGTGTGATTCATAGTCAGAAAAACCTGTTCTAAAAGTGTTTTCATTATTAATGGTGCAGTGTAAAAACTCATTAGCCCGGATTTCTCACTTCGACATACTCCGTGCAACGCTAAGCGTCGAAATTACAAAGTAAATCAATTTTAAAAAATCAAACCAACTTTTTTGAGTGCTTCGATTTTAAGATAGCGCTAACACTATTAGGAATATTTCTATAATAAATATACGTTCGTAAATTCACCTTTTTTACCTTAAATTTTTTGCCGCGTTTTCAAAAAAAAGAGCGTCGGCAGCATATCGATCTTCGAATTTTAAATTTTCAAAAATTTCTTTTTTTCCGAAGAAGGTAGCAAACAAAATACAATCATCAACATGTATTGAATTGTTTGGATCTTTTTTGTCGGGCACAAAATAATCGGCCTCTTTATCTACAACAGTTTCAGTAGTTGAAGCTATTAGATCAGCATCTTTCATTTCATGCAAACAAGCTGTAAGATGATTTATTTTATACTCGTCGTCTGCATCAATAATAGCAATATATTTTCCATTGCAAATTAAAACACCCTCATTAATTGAACTTGATTGACCGCGATTAGTATGATAACGATAAGTGATCTTGCTTTGAAATAAGTTCGTGTAATTTTTTAATTCGATTTTGTATTTCTCATCACTTCCATCATCAATAATAATAAATTCAAAATCCTGAAGATCTTGTTTTAAAACAGAATCGATAGCACGTTTTACCAAGGCAAACTCGGTATTGTAAACCGACATGATCACTGATATTAAACTTTTATTTTTCAGGAATTAATTTTTATGTGCTAATAAAGGTAACACAAAATAAATTGAATTGGTTTGTGTTACATCTGAAACAAGAAAACAGATGAATAGTTTAGATAAAACAAAAAACCCTCTCCGATATGGAGAGAGTTTTTAATTTGATTTGTTCTTGCGCTTCGACAGGCTAAGCGATCAATGGTCATTGAGCTTGTCGAAATGAAAAAATTATAATCCCAATAACACTTCTTCGGCATTTTTTCCGCCAAATAACATGCGTGTTGGGTTTTCTAACATTTCTTTCACTTTAACTAAAAAGCCAACACTCTCTCTTCCGTCAATAATACGGTGATCGTAGCTTAATGCAATGTACATCATTGGACGAATAACAACTTGTCCGTTCACCGCCATTGGGCGATCAACCACATTGTGCATTCCTAATATCGCACTTTGTGGCGGGTTAATAATGGGTGTACTCATCATACTTCCAAAAACACCACCATTAGTAATTGTAAATGTTCCACCCATCATATCTTCAATAGTTAATTTACCATCACGTGCTTTTACAGCAAGATCTTTAATACCACCTTCAATTTGTGCAATGCTCATTAATTCGGCATTACGCAAAACCGGTACCATTAAACCTTTTGGTGCGCTTACCGCAATTCCAATATCGCAATATTTGTTGTAAACAATTTCTTCGCCATCTATCATTCCGTTAACTGCAGGATAATGATATAACGCTTCGGTAACTGCTTTTGTAAAGAAACTCATAAAACCAACATTGGTTCCATAAACCTCTTTGAATTTATCTTTGTACTTAGCTCTGATAGCATAGATAGCGCTCATGTCTACTTCATTGAATGTAGTTAACATAGCGGTTTCATTTTTAACAGCAACTAAACGTTTAGCAACTGTTTTACGAAGCGAGGTCATTTTAACGCGATCTTTATCTCTTCCGCCTTTCCATGAGTTTGAAAGAACATCTGCGGCAGTTGGTAAACCGTTAGATAAGGCCGCTAAGACATCTTGTTTTGTGATGCGACCATCTTTACCTGTACCATTTAACTGGCCGGGCTTAATGTTATTCTCAGCCATTATTTTTGCAGCCGAAACACTTGGTGTTCCTGTGGCATATGTACCGGCATTTGCGGCAACTGCAGCTTCTTTTTTAGGCTCCTCTTTTTTAACTTCAACTTTCGCTTCTGCTTTTGGAGTTTCCTTTTTAGCTTCCGGTTTAAACGAAGTGTCTATTTTTACAACAACCTGTCCAACTTTTACAGTATCGCCTTCTGCCGCTAATACTTCAATTTTACCAGACTCTTCTGCATTTAAAGTTAAGGTGGCTTTATCAGAATCTACTTCTGCTAACACCTCATCTTTTTCAACTACGTCGCCGGTGTTTCTTACCCATTTTGCTATTACAACTTCTGTAATAGATTCTCCGGGACTTGGTACTTTTAATTCTACAATTGCCATATTAAAATTTTGAATGTTTAATTATAAATTTTGAATTTCTATTTTACTAATACTTTGCTAAAAATAGTTGTCATTATTTCTTCGTTCTCTGCTGCGTGACGTTTAGCAAATCCGGTCGCAGGACTTGCTGCTTCACTTCTGCCAACATATTTTAAGTTCAGTGAACGCATATTTTTGTCAACAAAACGCCAAGGCCCCATATTTTCGGGTTCTTCCTGAACAAATAAATATTCTTTTGCTTTGCTGTATTTTTTCAAAACAATATCCACTTGTTTTTGAGGGAAAGGATATAATTGCTCTAAGCGGACAAAGGCAATATCACTAACACCTTCTTTTTCTCTGCGCTCAATTAGATCGTAATATACTTTACCGGAGCAGAAAGCAACACGTGTTACTTTTTTAGCATCGATGGTATCGTCTAATACTTCCTGAAAATTCACTTTTGTAAAATCAGTTAGCTTACTTACACAAGTTGGATAGCGTAATAATTTTTTTGGTGTAAAGCAAACCAATGGTTTACGGAAATCTCTTTTTAACTGGCGACGGATAACGTGAAACTGTTGCGCAGGTGTTGTTGCATTTACAATTTGCATATTATTCTCGGCACAAGCTTGTAAAAAGCGTTCCATGCGGGCACTCGAATGTTCAGGACCCTGTCCTTCGTAACCATGAGGCAACAAAACAACCAAGCCATTCATACGGCGCCATTTATATTCTGCAGAAGTTAGATATTGATCAACAATGATTTGAGCCCCATTAAAGAAATCTCCAAATTGTGCTTCCCAAATAGTTAATGTATTTGGTGCGGCAAAGGCGTAACCGTATTCAAAACCTAATACACCATATTCGCTTAACAGTGAATTATAAATTTCAAATTTTACTTTAGCATCAATGTTATTTAAAGGCATGTACTCTTCTTCACTATCTTCTACCTTAACAACTGCATGACGGTGCGAAAAAGTTCCGCGCTCAACATCTTGTCCGCTAAAGCGAACCGGGTGACCTTCTTTCATTAAACTGGCATAGGCCAATAATTCTCCCATGGCCCAATCGTAATTATCGTTTGCGATCATGTTTTTTCTATCATCAAACAACTTTTGAATTTTATTAAAGAACTTTTTGTCTTTTGGCAACTCTGTTGATTTTTTTGCAACCTCTAAAAATAATTTTTCATCGATCGCAGTTTTTGGCGATTCGTCAAAATCCTTATCAGTAGCCATTTTCACACCTTTCCAATTTCCTTCTAAGAAAGAAGTGATCTTTGCTTTTTCGGTCTTCTTAGCTTCATCTAAATTCGTATCTAGTTCTGCTTTAAAAGCAGTTTCAATTTGTTTTGCCTCATTAGCTAATTCAGACCCTTCTGCTTTTAGCTTTTCAACATAAATATCTTTTGGATTAGAGTGCGCAGCAATTGCTTTATATAATAACGGTTGCGTGAAACGAGGCTCATCACCTTCGTTATGGCCGTATTTACGGTAACACAACACATCAATAAATACATCTTTATGAAACGTTTGACGGAATTCCATTGCTAATTTTGAAATGAAACATAAAGCCTCAACATCATCACCATTAACGTGAAAAACGGGAGACAAAACTACTTTAGCAACATCTGTACAATACGTAGAAGAACGAGCATCTAAGAAATTAGTGGTAAAACCAACTTGATTATTAATTACAAAATGAACCGTGCCACCGGTTTTGTAGCCGTCTAACTGGCTCATTTGCACTAATTCATAAACTAAGCCTTGTCCTGCAATTGCCCCGTCGCCATGTAAAATAACCGGACAAGCTTTTGAGTTATCGCCACCATGACGACTATCAATTTTTGAACGAACAATTCCTTGAACAACAGCCGCAGAGGTTTCTAAATGAGAAGGGTTTGGCGTTAAGCTAATGTGAACATTCTTACCATCATCACTTATTTGATCAGAAGAATAACCCATATGGTATTTAACATCGCCATCAAATAAAGAATCTTCACTTGGTCTTCCTTCAAACTCAGTAAATACATCTTTATACGTTTTATTCATGATGTTCGTTAACACATTTAAGCGTCCGCGATGAGCCATTCCAATTACGTAGTCCTGAATACCTAAATTTACACCATGCTCCATTAAAGCATTCATGGCAGGGATTACAGCTTCGCCACCCTCTAAAGAGAAACGTTTTTGACCAACAAACTTGGTATGTAAATAACTTTCAAAAACTACAGCTTGCGTTAATTTTTTAAGAATAATCTTTTTTTCATTATTTGAAAAAGCAGGTGTATTCTTGTTTTTTTCCATGCGCTCTTGTAACCACTTTAATACTTTAGGTTCACGCATGTATAAATATTCTACGCCAATGCTTTGGCAATAAGTACACTCTAAATGAGCAATAATATCTTTTAATTTAACTGCGCCAATACCAATTTCGCTTCCTGCCTGAAATACAGTTTCAAGATCTTGGTTAGAAAGGCCAAAATTCTCCAAAGCCAAAGTTGGATCATAAGTACGACGTTGGCGAACAGGATTTGTTTTTGTAAACAAGTGCCCCCGTTGGCGGTAGCCATTTATTAATCCTAAGACTTTAAATTCTTTTGTAACATTTTCAGGAATTGCACCGCCGTCTCCATCATAAGAAGTTCTTGCAAATTCAAACCCTTTAAAAAAATCGCGCCAAGAAGCATCTACTGAATTTGGGTCTTGCGAGAACTGTAAAAACAACTGTTCAATTGCGTTTACATCGCTAGTTCCAACATATGAAAATTTATCCATTTTATTGATTTAGAATAGATGGTAAAAATAACAAATTTTGCAAGAAAATGAGCTAATTTTAGCTTACTTTTGTGGGAATGAATTCGTTTTTTAAGTCTCTTTTATTAGTTGTTTTAGCTGTAATTATGCGGCCTTCATGTGTTTTTGGTCAAAACAACCAAACTCAAACCCAATTAAAAGTAAAGCAATTGATAGAAAAAAGAGCAGAATACTACCGATTAACCAACGGAGAATTGGATGGATACCGCATAAAAATCCACTTTGGGGGCGATAGAGAAAACGCAAAATCGGTAAAAAATAAATTCTCGGCTAAATTTAATGAATACGATGCTATCGAAGATTACCAGCAACCAAATTTTGTGGTTTTAGTTGGCGATTTTAGAACAAAATTAGAGGCTTTCGAGTCATTAAAAAAAATTCAAACTGAATTTCCAAACTCCTTTATCGTAAAAGGGAAAATTAAGCTAAAGTAATTTTTGATCTCGTTTAAAATTTCAAAAAAGGAGTAACATCCATTTTATTATCCATTTTCGGATCTGTCTTTCAATCTCTTTAAACTTCTTTCAACATATTTTTCATTTGGCAAAAGCGCATATTGAATTCGTTTTGCATAGTGAATACTATCCAAGATCTCTTTTTGTTTTTCGTTCGTTTTAGCTTTACTCTCATTCAATTCTTTTTTAAAAATAAACACTACTGTTAATGTTGCCATAATAACAGTAAATAGGTTTATTAAATGTAATGCCATTGCAAATTTAATTATGGCTACAGGTTCAATAAAAATATTGCCAACTATTGAAAGCGCAAGTATCAATAAAGAAATATGGATTGTTTTATTGTATCAAACAACAATAAAGAAGGAATTGTTGTTACTATGAAGCCCAAATAAAACTCGGCATCATTGCCCGAAATTACATTCAATTAGCCAAAACATATGGGTGCGAAAATTGATATATAAATTCGCGCAAAGTTTAAAGAAAATAATTTATTGAATAAAAGGGTTAAAGAAAAAATTATAATTCCAAAAAAGAACACCAATGCATGATAATGAAAGCTTGTTAAGCCAAAAAGAGCAAAATAGAAAATAAATATTGGCACGCCAATAAAACTTATACCGTTAACCAATTTTGTTTTTTCAATTTTAGATTCAGAATAATTTTTTATTATTCCAATAGATGAAATTTGATGAAACACTTTTTGCGCTAAATAAATTTAGCAATATACTTATACAAACCCTTCATTAGCGCACATAAAAAAAGCGATCACTAAAAAGTGATCGCTTAAAAATAATGATGTGCTAAAAATTATGCTCCAACAGTCTCTTCCATATACGCCTCAATTGGCGCGCATGAACATACTAAGTTCCTATCGCCATAAGCGCTATCAACTTTAGCAACACTTGGCCAAAATTTATTTGCAACAACCCAATGTAACGGATATGCGGCCTTTTGACGCGAATATGGTTTTTTCCAATTATCAGCTACAACCAATTTACAAGTATGTGGTGCGTTTTTAATAACGTTATCCGTCTTATCAAATTTGCCATCAATAATTTCTTGTATCTCTTTACGAATAGCGATCATTGCTTCACAAAAACGATCTAACTCTGCTTTTGATTCTGACTCAGTTGGTTCTACCATTAAAGTATTTACAACAGGGAAAGCAACCGTTGGTGCATGAAATCCATAATCCATTAATCGTTTTGCGATATCTGCAACCTCTACTCCACTTGCCATTTTAAAATCATTACAATCTAAGATCATTTCATGGGCACAACGTCCGTTTTTACCGGTGTATAAAATCTTATAGCTGTCTTGCAATAATTCTTTCATATAGTTAGCATTTAAAATTGCTATTTCAGTAGCTTTTTTAACACCATCGCCACCTAGCATTTTAATATAACCATAAGAAATTAATAAAATTAATGCGCTACCATATGGTGCTGCAGATACAGCTGTAATTCCTTTATCTCCACTAGTATTAACAATGGTATGTGATGGTAAAAAAGGCACCAGCTTTTCAACTACACCAATTGGCCCCATTCCAGGACCACCACCGCCATGAGGGATAGCAAATGTTTTATGTAAGTTTAGGTGGCAAACATCAGCGCCGATATTTCCAGGAGATGTTAATCCTACCTGCGCGTTCATATTAGCACCGTCCATATATACTAATCCACCATTATCATGAATTAATTTTGTGATCTCGGTTATAGCTTCTTCATAAACTCCATGAGTAGAAGGGTAGGTTACCATTAAACATGATAAATTATCTTTATGTTGTTCCGCCTTCTCTTTTAAATCAACGAGATCGATATTTCCTTTATCATCACATTTAGTGACAATAATTTTCATTCCAGCCATTGCTGCACTGGCAGGATTTGTGCCGTGCGCTGAAGATGGAATTAAAGCTACGTTACGGTGCTCGTGCCCATTTGCAATGTGATAAGCTCTAATTACCATTAAGCCGGCATACTCTCCCTGAGCGCCAGAATTTGGCTGAAAACTCATACGCGCAAAACCTGTGATCTCAGAAAGATCTTTATTTAATTGTTCAATTAATTCAGCATACCCTTGAGCTTGGTTAACCGGCACAAAAGGATGAATACTTGCAAACTCCGGCCATGTTAATGGTAATAATTCAGAGGCAGCATTTAATTTCATAGTACATGAGCCTAAAGAGATCATAGAGTGCACCAATGAAAGATCTTTATTTTCTAAACGCTTAATGTAACGCATCATTTCACTCTCGCTATGGTAAGAATTAAAAGTTGGATGAGTTAAATAAGCTGATGTGCGTTTTAAGTTAGAAGAAGAAATTAATGTTGAAGCTTTGTAGGTTACTTCTTTAGCGTCATTAGCAAAAATTGAAACGATATCATTCAAATCGTTTTGTTCGATCGTTTGATCTAATGAAATACCAACATGTTTAGCATCTACTAAACGGAAATTAATTTCTTTTGCCTCGGCAGCAGCAATAATTTTTGCGGCATCGCATTCAACAACAATTGTATCAAAATATAATTTTGTTTTTAAGTTTAATCCTAATCCTTTTAAGGCTTCTGCAATTGTATTTGTAGAATTGTGTACGCTTTGTGCAATAGCCCTGATACCCTCTTGTCCGTGATACACAGCATACATACTGGCCATAATAGCCAATAAAGCTTGTGCAGTACAAATATTAGAAGTTGCTTTATCACGTTTGATGTGTTGCTCACGAGTTTGTAATGCCATACGTAATGCAGGATTGCCCTCAGCATCAATAGACACGCCAATAATACGGCCGGGAATAGAACGCTTGTAATCTTCTTTACAAGTAAAAAATGCAGCGTGTGGACCACCATAACCTAATGGCACGCCAAAACGTTGAGAGTTACCTACAACACAATCAGCACCCCACTCGCCCGGAGGAGTTAATAAAGCAAGCGCTAATAGATCGGTTGCAACTACTACTTGAACTTCTTTAGCGTGTGCATTTGCAGTAAAAGTTTTGTAATCATTTATCTCTCCATTAATATCGGGATATTGAATTAATGCGCCGAAGAATTTATCATCAAGACCAATTGTATTAGCATCACCAATTACCAATTCAATTCCATAAGGTACCGCACGGGTCTTAACAACATCAATGGTTTGAGGAAATACCGTATTACTGATAAAAAATTTATTTCCACCGTTAGCGATTTTTGTTTTGCTACGATTACTGTAAAACATAAATAACGCTTCTGCAGCTGCCGTTGCCTCATCTAATAACGATGCGTTGGCTATTGGCATAGCAGTAAGGTCCATAACCATGGTTTGAAAATTCAAGATCGCTTCTAAACGGCCTTGCGCAATTTCAGCTTGGTATGGTGTGTATGCAGTGTACCAACCCGGATTTTCTAAAATATTTCTTTGAATAACCGCAGGCAAAATATTATTATAATATCCTAATCCAATATATGAACGAAACACTTTATTCTTTTTACCTAAGGCTTTTAAATGCTTCGCATATTGATACTCACTTAATGCCGGAGCTACTTTTAAAGGTTGAGCTAAACGAATGCCTGAAGGCACAGTTTGAGAAATTAATTCATCAACAGATGCAACACCAATTTTAGCAAGCATTTGTTTAATTTCACTTTCACGCGGGCCGTTGTGACGGGAAACGAATTTGTCAGTAGTCATAAATGGATTTTTAGAGAGGCTAAAATTACGAAAAAAGCTTGTATTTTCCGCTCTTTTTTTAAACAGCTGTTTATCCCCTTATAGCGCCTAGGCTTTGTTAAATATATGATTTAAAGGCCTTTGTGCAGATCATACTTTGACGCCAATTAAACAAACATCGTCGACCTGATCATAATTGCCTTTCCATTGATGAAAAACATTATTTACTTTATCCTTTTGAGACGAAATAGGTGTAGCAGAAATGTTGACCGATAATTCCTTTAAGGCTTTGTGTTTTAATTTTTTTTCGCTCGGACCAACAAATTGATCAGGAAAACCATCTGTAAACAAATAAATAACATCGTTCTCTATCAAGTCAGCTTTTTGTGAAATAAAGTTTTGAGGCTTATCTTCAATACATGCCCCTAAGGGAAATTTATTTCCGTTGTGTTCTCTTAAAACACTATCAGATACAACACATATCGAATTCATGACACCTGCAGGGCCTCGTTATTACTTTTATTTATTGCAAGCGGTTTTACATCCATTCCATCCTTTACAACGTCTTCATTAGACTTTGGAGAAGCACTTGTGTTAGACAGCCATTTACGGCATTCAATGTTTCAGCCAGATCGCTTAAATTTTTTTCAAGCAATGCTTTATATAAAAGGTTTTAATATATTATAGAACTAAGTGCGCCCGGAACACCAAGTCCTGTGCAATCTGCAACTGCAATAAAAATATGTGTAGCGGTTTCTTCCATCCAATAAAAATCGCCACTTAAAATATCTTTTGGTTTAAAATAAACAAATGAATTAGGTAAGGCAGACTAGACTAATTTATCGGGCGGCAAAGTAGCGGATCATCAACAATTAATTGTGGCGCTTAATACTTAAATTAATTTATAAAAAAAGCCGTTCTAAATTAGAGCGGCTTTTTTATTAGGTTGAAATTTCAACTTTTATTTTTCTTCCTTTTATTTTTTCTTCCCGTATTAAATTTACCACACTTACTATCTTTTCAGTACTAATGGCAGCATAGGCAGAGTGATCCAAAACTTCGATCTTTCCTACTTCATCTTTTTGCAAATTTGCTTTTTGCAAAAGCGCGCCAACAATATCCATTTTGTTTATTTTATCTTTTTTACCGGCAGCAATATAAAGTGTTTTCCATTTGCTAGGTTTAGGAGCGATGAACTTGCCCGGTAACGTTTCTTCTTCGGGAACTGCATCTAAAAATGGCGGTAAATGATCATCAATATCCAATAAAAAATAAACAGTGCCTGTGGCATGCATTCTTGCAGTTCTGCCATTACGGTGTATCATTGCATCTTCGGTAGTTGGTAATTGGTAATGAATAACCGCTTCTATCTCCGGAATGTCAAGGCCTCTAGCCGCAAGATCGGTAGTTATTAATAAATTGGTGCTTCCGTTACGTAATTTAATTAATGTTTTTTCTCTGTCAATTTGCTCTAAGCCGCCGTGGTATGTGCCATGTGCAACTTTGTGATAATCTAATTGCTCACTTATTCTATTCACTGCATCGCGATGATTACAAAAAACCATTGTAGATCGATCGCCAATTTTACTTATCAATAACATCAAAGCCTCTAACTTATCATCACCTGTCACTCTAACTGATTTGATCGTTAAAGTATCTTTTGTTTGTTGATCTGAAGGCGTATAATTTAAGGTTACATACTTTTTTAATCCAACAAAAGATGGGATCTCTTTTAATTGAGTAGCTGATGTAAGAATGCGCTTCTTTATCTTTGTACTGTTTTTAATGATATAAGACATCTCTTCGTGAAAACCTGCTTCTAAAGATTTATCAAATTCATCTAAAATTAAAGTGTGTACCTCCTTTGTGGTTAAATTTTGGTTTCGAAGATGATGAACAATTCTGCCGGGAGTTCCGATCAATATAGCCGGAGGATGTTGCAAATTATTTTTTTCGATCTTTATTTCGTGACCTCCGTAACAAGTATTTACTTTAAAGGCTGTACCCATTTGTTTAAACACCTGTTCTATTTGTATCGCCAATTCTCTGGTTGGCACTAAAACAAGTACCTGCACGCCTTGTATTTCGTTATCGAATAGTTCTAAAAGTGGGAGAAGAAAAGCTAAAGTTTTTCCTGAACCCGTTGGAGAAATTAAAATTACATCGTTTGGTTGCGAAATTGCAGCAATAGTAGCTGTTTGCATTTCGTTTAATGACTCTATTTTAAAGAGAGAAAGAATATTTTTAAAACTCATAGTGATTAAAATAAAAAAAGCCCGCAGGTTTTAGGGCTTTAAGTGAAGTTATTGTGGAGAATATCGGATTCGAACCGATCACCTCTTCACTGCCAGCGAAGCGCTCTAGCCAAATGAGCTAATCCCCCAATTTTTCAAATAATAAAGTGTAAAAATAGGATTAATTTCTCATCCAATTAAGTTTAATTTTTTAAAAAGCTGAGAAATAAAAAAGGCGCTAAAAAAGCGCCTTTAAAATTTTAGTTTTCGACCTGCGTGTCGCCTATATAAATACCGCCCTTATAAACCGCTATACGATTAAGTATTCCATTGTCATCATAGATGTAAGCTTTACCATCCATAAAACGGTTGTCTTTAAATATACCGTCTTTAGTAATTTGCTTGTTTTTATTATATAAAGTTTGTTGTCCGTTTAATACCATTGGTCCTGCACCCTTTTTTACTGCTTCGTTCGGTTTCTCGTCCGGCTTAACAACTAATTTTGGAGCATTTTCAGCAGGCACATCAGATTTAGCAACGATCGGTTTTTTTGGTTGGTACTCCTTAATAGAAGCTACATCCACATTACCATCAGCAAAATTCTTTTCTGCTTTTACATCACCATTTTCGTAATATTCTTTAATTAATCCTGCTTCTTTACCATTGGCAAAATTACCTTCAATAGCCAGCTGACCGTTATCGTAAAAATATTTTTGAGCGCCTTCGCGCTTTCCGCTTGGATTAAAAACGAACTCATGTTGAACTTGACCGTTATCATAATATAATTTGTAGTTACCTACCCAACGACTATTTTTCCAATTTCCTTCTTCGCTAATTTTACCATTTTCGTGATACATAATCGCATAACCATCTGGACGACCATTAGCAAAAGTTAATTTATTGCGCATGTTGCCATTACAGAAGAATTCAACCCAAATGCCACCCTTACGGTTATCTTGATATTTACCTTCCTCAACTTTTGCTTCAGGAGCATAACAAGTACCTGGCTTATGACGTCCGAACAAAATCCATTTCCCTTGCTTTTTACCATCTGTATCGATTTTATTAATCGTATCCTTGCCGTTAGCAGGGTTTATTTCATACGTCTGCGATTGAGATAACCCAATAGACGAGATGAAGATTAAAATAAGTATTAATTTTTTCATGGCTGATTCAAAATTATTAATAAAAATGGCTACTCAGTTACTTTTTAGATTAAAAACGCAAAATATTCGATAAATGACGTAAATCGCGATTTAAAACCTAAAACGCTTTAGAATTTAACGCTATATTCATCCAATTCGTTGTTTTTTACGTTGGAAAAATAATAGAGTTTCAAAATTATTGCAAATAACTGTTATTTTTTAAGAAAAGGGATCTTACAAACTTTAGCCTTTATAGGTTTATCGCGAATAATGATGAAAATTTCAGTATCAGCCTTTGAAAATTCAGTTTTTACATAACCTAAACCAATAGCTTTATTTAAACTTGGGGACTGTGTTCCACTGGTAACTTTTCCAATAATAGCGCCGCTTGCATCGGCAATTGGATAATCATGACGAGGGATACCACGGTCGATCATTTCAAAACCAACCAGTTTTTTAGAAACCCCTTGTAGTTTATGTTGCTCGATATTTGCCTTATTTGTAAACTCCTTGTTAAATTTAGTGATCCATCCCAATCCGGCTTCAATTGGCGAAGTTGTATCATCAATATCATTGCCATATAAGCAGAAACCCATTTCTAAACGTAAAGTATCGCGAGCGCCTAAACCAATAGGTTTTATGTTAAATTCTTCGCCTGCATTAAAAATACCATCCCACATTTTTTGAGCATATTGATTCTCAAAATAAAGCTCAAATCCACCTGCACCGGTGTAACCCGTGTTACTGATAACCACATTATCAATACCATTAAATTTACCTTTAACAAAAGAATAGTAAGGAATATCGGCCAATTTAACATCGGTTAATTTTTGTAAAGCATCTATTGCTTTTGGGCCTTGAACCGCAAGTAAAGAAGTATCATCAGAAATATTCTTCATGTCCACACCTGCTGTATTGTGTTTGCTGATCCAATTCCAGTCTTTATCAATATTACCGGCATTTACAACCAACATATACGTTTCGTTGTCAATTTTATAAACCAAAAGATCATCAACAATTCCACCATCGTTATTAGGTAAGCAAGAATATTGTGCTTTTCCGTCAGTTAAAACAGCAGCATCATTACTAGTAACTCTTTGAATAAGGTCTAAAGCATTTGGTCCTTTTAAAATAAATTCGCCCATATGACTCACATCAAAAACACCTACACCGGTGCGAACAACCTGGTGCTCTTCGTTTAATCCTTTGTAAGATACCGGCATGTTGTAACCGGCAAATGGTACCATTTTTGCTCCTAAAGCAATGTGTGTGTTTGTTAATGATGTTGATTTCATATATGAGATTTTTTAGAGGTTCTTTTTCAATAAATTAAGGGCTAAATGTAAACAAAAAAGCCCTAACGGAATAACCGAAAGGGCTTTTTAAATGATAAATTATAAATTTTAATCTACGTTCTCAATTACAAAAGCGCTAGCCCCACCGCCACCATTACAAATTGCAGCAGCACCATATTTAGCACCATTTTGTTTTAATACATTAATTAAAGTAACAATAATACGCGCTCCACTTGCCCCTAATGGATGTCCTAAAGAAACCGCTCCGCCGTTTACATTAACTTTTGATGGATCTAAATTCAATAATTTGTTATTGGCTAAACCAACAACGCTAAACGCTTCGTTAAATTCGAAATAACTAATGTCGCTCATTTTTAAGCCCGCTTTTTCAACTGCTTTAGGCATAGCTAAACTAGGCGAAGTAGTAAACCACTCCGGCGCCTGAGCTGCATCTGCAAATCCTTTTATTTTTGCTAAAGGTTTTATACCTAAAGCATCTGCTTTTTCTTTACTCATTAATACTAAAGCTGCAGCGCCATCATTCATAGTACTTGCATTTGCAGCAGTTACTGTTCCGTCTTTTTGAAAAACCGGTTTTAATGTTGGAATTTTTTCGAACATTACGTTTTTATATTCTTCGTCTTCTGCAAACTCAACTTCACCCTTTTTTGTTTTTACAGTCACAGGTACAACTTCCTCTTTAAACTTTCCAGCGCTCCATGCAGCTGCCGAACGCTTGTAAGATTCAATTGCAAAAGCATCTTGCTCTTCGCGAGAGAATTTCATATCCTTTGCGCAAAGCTCTGCGCAATT
>JBEIEI010000026.1:0-19887 GCA_040382975.1 Flavobacteriales bacterium | reverse complement strand
TTTCTTAAAAAGAATTGGATCAAGCCAAATACGATCAATAACATTACAGGCATAAGCACATTTATCATTTGCCATTTACCACGTTGTAAATTTGTTTTCTTTTTATCTAGCAAACGCAAAGTAACTTCGCGCGAGCGCAATTGCAACATTCCTTCATCATCCAATAAATAGTTAACGCAATTCAATAAAAAGGTTTTGTTAGCGTAAGTTTGTTTAGTGAACTTATCATAACCTAAAGGGTATATAGCACCCGAGCTGCGACTGTAATCATTTCTTGCAACATCTCCATCGGCTACAACTATCATTTTTGTTTTTTTACCTTTTTCAATAAATTTATTTTTAGAATTAAAGGCAGAATCGGTCAAGAAAATTGAGGGTAAACGGTTTTCTGCAAAACTGGTAAACTCTCCTTCTAATAAACACGCAACAGGTACATAGTTATTTAAAAATTGAGATTCTTTTGGCGGGATCTGCACACTGCTATAATAAATTCTTGCGGGAGTTGGAATTATTTTAGTGTATTTAGAAGTACTTAATAAAATAGTTTTTTTAATTCCTTTTGCGGTGATCGTATCTAACGAACTTACATAATCGAATTTTATCAGATCAAGATTTTTAACGATAGGATGACTACCATCCGGCAACACTAAAGGTGAATATGGCCAAGGGAATAATTTAAAATTTGGCTGACCTTTTTTAAAGCCAACGTTCATAGGTATTACAGAGCATTGAAAATCCTGAAGTAAAACAGAGTTTAATCTTACACCGTATTTAAATAACATGTTATCTATATTTAACGGACGAGTTAAACCTAATGTAAATCCTTTCATTTGTAAAGTGTCTCTGTTAATGCCTACCGGATCAATTAACCAAAGCACTTTTCCGCCTCTCATAATATACTGGTCAATTATAAATTGATCAGCAACTGAAAAAGCACTATCGGGTTGTGCAATAACAATAGCATCGCATTGATCTAAGGCACCAAGCTTACCCAATATTGGCGTTTTGTTTACTGTGTAATATTCTGAAAGTCCACGTGCAAGATCGCTAATGCTTAAAGTGTCTAATTCATAATGCCCTTCAATAAAAGTAACCTCTTGTTTTTTGTTACGTTGTAATTTGCGAATGGTATTGGTTAAACTATATTCTAATTCTTTAACGCTATTGTTTACCGAAATTTCAAAATCGGTATTTCCCTGGCGATTAAATATTTTCCAAACAGCCTCTTTGCCTTTATGACTAACAATGGCTCCCGGCCAAATAAGCGTTTGAGATGTTTTGTCTTTATTTTTTTCAAATACTTCTTCGGGTACTAAACCTTTTTCGTAAAGTTGTTTTTCGAGATTAGATTTTTCATCGGTGTTTAAGCCTTCGCCCGGCACAATAAATTCATATTGAATTTGATTACCTGAATAAGCTCTAAATTCATCTAAAATTTCTTTTGCCTCGTTTCTTAAACGCGTAAAACTTGGATTAAAATCTCCGTCAAAATAAACTTTAAAATAAACTTCGTCGTCTAAGTTCGTTAACAATGTTTTGGTTGATTCGGCAAGTGTGTAGCGCTTTTCGGAGGTAAGGTCGAATCGTTTAAAATAAAATGAGCCAACAAAATTAGTTAAGGCAATAATTCCAATTAAAATAAATACCGAAATAATATCGCGGCGTTTATTTTTTGATTGCGTTATTTTTTTCGCTGCTACCATTTTCTACTTTCTAAAACAAGTTTGGTTAACAAATTAAAAAGGGCAATTACGCTTATAAAATACAAAGCATCGCGCGTATCAATAACACCACGACTCATGCTCACATAATGGTCATTTAATCCAAGGCCTTTAAAGAATGCGTCGTATTTGCCAAACAAACCGCTTTGTGCAATAAATTCAAAACCTATATAACAAAAGAAACATAAAAGTAATGCAATAATAAATGCAATAACTTGATTCTCTGCAATAGCAGAAGCAAAAATGCCAATTGAAACAAATCCTGCCCCTAAAAATAAAAGCCCAATGTAAGAACCCCACATGCCGCCGGTATCAATATTTCCCTTTGGTGCGCCTAAAACGTAAACGCTGTAAAAATAAATAAGAGTTGGTAATAAGGATACCATAACTAGAGTAAAGCCGGCAAAATATTTAGCTAATACCAGTTGCAAGTCGGTTAACGGACGAGTTAATAATAATTCGATGGTACCTGTTTTTTTTTCTTCAGAAAAAGAACGCATGGTAATTGCAGGAATTAAAAATAAATACACCCACGGCGCTATAAAAAATAATGGATCAATATTTGCAAAGCCATTATCTAAAATATTAGAGCCACCGCTTTCAGAAGGGATGATCCACATAAAAACACCCACTAACGAAATAAACACACCAATGGCTATGTAGCCAATAAGCGAACTTAAAAAACTTCGTATCTCTTTTAAATAAAGTGTTAACATAAGGTGTAAAAATACATATAATAAATTCTAGTTTCTAATGGAGGTTTTTTTGTTTAACATTTTTTTATTCAGAATCTTCAAGGGTATCCGCCGCAGGTACATTATCTAAGATCTCATAAACTTTATGCGTGTGATATGCAGATCTGTTTAATTGATTACTTAAAATAATAACGGTTAATTTATCGTTTAGCCTACGGTGAAAAGATGAGCGATAGCCGTGCCACCAGCCATTGTGATAGACTTCTTTTTTTACCGGATCTGCAAATTCTTTTAATCTCCATCCGTAACCGTAATTGCTTAATTTTTTTTCTTTGCTATAGGCTGTATAGGCCAATTCCTGAGTTTCGGCTTTTATGATCTTATTTTGGTACATGGCCTCACTAAATAAAAACAGGTCGTATGGGGTAGAGTAAATGCTTTTATCACCTAAAACATAATCGCTTGCGTCAAATTCTACAGGTTTCCATCTTTCATCATACGGTTTTGTAATGTTTTTTCCGTCGAGATTTATTTCTTTAATGGTAGCGGTGTTATTCATTTTTAATGGTTTAAATAATTCTTGTTGCAGAAATTGAGAGAAGGTTTTTCCCGAAATTTTTTCAACTAATAAAGCAAGCAAGGCGTAATTGGTATTACTGTAATTAAAACGTGTATTAGGTTTTAAATAAGGTCGCGGATTTTTTGAAATAAAATACGAGTACATTTCATCGTTACTCATTTTATAGTTAGCCTGATAAAATTCGCTATTTAACACATAAATATAATTTGCCAGACCCGAACGATGATTTAAAAGTTGTTTAATAGTAACGTTTGCGTAAGGAAAATCAGGAAAATAAAATTGAAAAGGTTTGGTAAGATCTATCAACTCTCTTTCGTAAAGCATTAATACGGCAGTTGAGGTAATTACTTTTGAAACCGATGCCAATTGAAACATAGACGAATCGGTTAAATTTTCTTTTGTGTTTTTATTTAAAATGCCTAATGATCGTTGGTAAAGAATTTTACCTTCGCGTGCCACCAAAACACTGCCATTAAAAGTGCCGGTTTGATTTAATTCTTTGAAAAGTGTATCTAATCTATTTGAAATAAATTTTTCTTCTTTATTTAGGTTAGAGATTTTTCCGGGTTTTGCCGGACGTTTTACCGTAATGCCTTTATGATTGGCCGAATTTGAGTTGCCGCAGCTCAAAAACATAACCATTAAAATTGTGAGTATATATATCCGGTTCATTATTTTTTGGTTTTAGTCGATGATCTCTTTTCTTTTTTATCGGTCACTTCATCTTCATCATTATATTTATTATAATCCAGTTTGTTGCCCCAAAAGCTCATTTGTTGTTTTACCCATGTCTTGCGTTTAGAAATATATGCGCTTGGAGGATTAGCAATATATTTTAAAGGGTTAGGCAAAATGGCTGCGATCGCAGAACTTTCATCTTTATTCAATTTTGCGGCCGATTTTTTAAACCAATATTGTGCAGCAGCTTCAGCACCATAAATACCATTGCCCATTTCAATGCTATTTAGGTAAACCTCCATAATTCGTTCCTTGCTCCAAAAAGTTTCTATTAAAAGGGTAAAATAAGCCTCAAAACCTTTTCTAATATAACTGCGGCCCTGCCATAAGAATACATTTTTTGCAGTCTGTTGAGATATAGTGCTGCCTCCGCGTATTTTTTTACCGGAATCGTTTGATTTCATGGCTTTTTCTATTGCTCCCCAATCAAAGCCATAATGTTTCAGGTAATTTTGATCTTCGCTACAAACAACTGCTAATTGTAATTTTGGTGAAATTTCGTCTAAGCTAACCCAATCATGTTTTAAAGTCATGCTTTTGCCGTCGTTCATCTGTTCAACACAGCGTATTATCATTAGGGGTGTTAATGGCACAGGCACCCACCTATACAGAATGGTGCTGCCTACCGACAATATCACAAAAAAAATAAAAATTTTTAATATGATCTTAAATATTTTGGTTAACAATATCACTATTTAACTTGCAAATCTATTCGTATTTTTAAACTTTAAACGCCCAAATTTGTAATTCAATTAACTATCGATTCTTAATTACTTTATTATGAACAAAAAATGGATCAATTTACTTCTTCTCGTAATTGCCTGTTTTATTGGTTTTTATTTTTATAATAAATACAAAGTGGCGCCTAGCATTGATTTTTCTAAATTAAGTTTAGTTGATCTGCAAGAACAGCCGGTTAAGTTTGAATCGTTTAAAGGAAAAAAACTGGTAGTTTGCTTTAGCGCCTCCTGGTGCCCAAATTGTTTAGATGAATTAAGAGAGTTAAATGAAATTAAAAATAACGAGTTAAAGGATGTTGAGGTTTTGGTAATTAGTGATGAGCCTTTAGAAAAAATAATGTCCTTCAAAGAAAAAACAGATTACCCTTTCACATTTTTAAAATTAACTAAGGGCTTTAACGAAATTGGTATTTTTTCTATTCCAACTTCTTATATCGTTAATACAAAATTAGAGGTTAAAAAAGAAACTGTTGGTTATTTGGATTGGAAAGATCCTTCCACCGCGGAGCATTTAGTGAAATTGATGGATTAATTATAATTCCGAAAGTAAAAAGACAGAATGAGTGTAGAAAAAGATATTACAAAATTAAGTCCAAAAGAGTTTATTATTATTAAAGGTGCACGACAACACAATTTAAAAAATGTGGACGTTGCTTTACCGCGTAATAAAATGATCGTTATTACCGGACTTTCGGGTTCAGGAAAATCATCATTGGCTTTTGATACCTTGTATGCAGAAGGCCAACGCCGCTATGTGGAAAGTCTTTCGGCTTATGCGCGTCAGTTTTTAGGACGATTAGAAAAACCGCAGGTAGATTATATAAAAGGAATTTCGCCGGCTATTGCTATTGAACAAAAAGTTATTTCGCGTAACCCGCGTAGTACAGTTGGCACCATTACCGAGATTTACGATTACTTTAAATTATTATTTGCCAGGGTTGGTAAAACATATAGCCCTGTAAGTGGCAAGCAGGTAAAACGTCAAACCGTTACCGATGTTGTAAATTTTGTTGCCGAATTAAAAGCAGACACAAAAGTTTTAATTCTTTCAAAAGTTTTTGAAGCAAAAGATCGCCCTTTTCAAAAGCAATTAGAATTGCTTTCGCAGCAAGGTTTTTCGAGAGCAGTAATTAACGGAGAAATAAAAAAAATAAGTGAGGTAGATTTTAAAACAGTTAAAAAAACGACTGAAGTTTTTCTATTAATTGACAGGTTAATTGCTAACCCTGAGGATGAGGATTTTTTAAACAGGGTGGCAGACAGTGTGCAAACTGCTTTTTTTGAAGGAGGCGGAGAATGTTTAGTTTGGGTAGAAAAAAATGATGGAGCATACACGAAAAATTCTTTCAGTAATTTATTTGAATTAGATGGCATTACGTTTGAAGAACCGAATGTAAATTTTTTCACGTTTAATAATCCAATTGGCGCTTGTAAAACCTGCGAAGGCTTTGGAAGTATCATTGGCATCGATCCGGACCTTGTAATTCCTAACAAAAGTCTTTCTGTTTTTCAAAGTGCTATTGTTTGTTGGAATGGAGAGGTAATGAGTGCTTATAAAAATCAATTAATAAAAAGTGCACATAAATTTAATTTTCCGGTGCATAAACCTGTAGCCGAATTATCTAAAAAAGATTATGAATTATTGTGGACAGGTAATGCGCATTTTGATGGGTTAAATTCTTTTTTCAAAATGCTCGAAAAAGAAACCTACAAAATACAATACCGTGTTATGTTGGCAAGATACAGAGGCAAAACGGTTTGTCCGGATTGCCAGGGAACGCGTTTACGTAAAGATGCCAATTATGTAAAAATTGCAGATAAATGTATTAATGATCTGGTTTTATCTCCGGTAGAAAATTTATACCCTTTCTTTAAAAATTTAAAATTAGATGCTCATGATACGGCAATTGCCAAACGGTTATTAATTGAAATTATAAATCGTTTGCAGTATTTGTTGGATGTTGGTTTAGGTTATTTAACTTTAAATAGAGTTGCCAATACTTTAAGCGGAGGCGAGAGCCAGCGTATTAATTTAGCCACTCAATTAGGAAGTACTTTAGTTGGGAGTTTATATATTTTAGATGAGCCAAGTATAGGATTACACCCAAGAGATACTGAGCGTTTGATAAAAGTTTTGCGTTCATTACAACAACAGGGCAACACCGTAATTATTGTTGAGCATGATGAAGAAATTATGCGTCAGGCCGATGAGTTGATAGATATTGGGCCGGAAGCAGGTACACATGGCGGGCATTTGGTTTTTCAGGGTACCCATAAGGAGTTATTAAAAAATAAAGAAGGTTATACCTCAAAATATTTAAATAATATTTTAAGAATTGAGATCCCAAAAGTTCGTCGTAAGTGGAAAGAATTTATTGAGATACGAAATTTGAACGAAAATAATTTAAAGAACGTTACGGTTAAATTTCCATTAGGTGTTTTAACTTGCGTAACGGGCGTAAGTGGTTCTGGAAAATCTACTTTAGTAAGGAAGGGTTTGATCCCAAATTTACAAAGGTATTTGGATGGTTATTTTGAAAGTGTAAATGCCGATCATTTAATTGGTGGAAGTTTAAAACAGATTAAACAATTAGAATTCGTTGATCAGAATCCAATTGGAAAATCTTCACGAAGCAATCCTGTTACTTATGTAAAAGCATTTGATGAAGTAAGAAATTTATTTGCCGATCAGGGGCTTGCAAAAGCACGCGGTTACAAGCCCGGATTTTTTAGCTTTAACGTAGAAGGTGGAAGGTGTGAGGTTTGTCAGGGAGAAGGGCAAACAACGGTGGAAATGCAATTTATGGCCGACATACAATTACTATGCGAAGGCTGTAAAGGAAAGCGTTATAAAGAAGAAACTTTGGAGGTTTTATACAAAGGAAAATCTATTTCGGATATTTTAGATATTACAGTAGATGATGCGGTTGAATTTTTTAAACAAGATGAAGAAAATAAAACCTGTAAAAAAATATCAGAAAAATTAGAAGCCTTGCAGGCAGTTGGATTAGGTTATGTAGCCTTAGGACAGAGTAGCAGTACTTTAAGTGGAGGAGAGGCGCAAAGAATTAAATTAGCAAGCTTTTTAATTGCGATCAACAATACCTCTCCTACATTATTTGTGTTTGATGAACCAACAACCGGTTTGCATTTTCATGATGTTTCTAAATTATTAAAATCGTTTGATGCTTTATTAAAAAAGGGACATTCAATTGTTGTTATAGAACATAATTTAGATGTTATTAAATGTGCAGATTGGATCATTGACATTGGTCCTGAAGGAGGAGAGAATGGAGGCAATGTGGTTTTTGAAGGAACACCTGATGATCTTGCCAAGTCTAAAAAAGGATATACCGGAAAATATTTGGTTGAAAAAATAAATTAGTTCGCGTATTTTATTTTAAACAAATAACATTCGATCATAAAAAAAAGGAAGACTATTGGTCCTCCTTTTTATTAAATAACTTCTATCAAGCTTAGTTTTTTCTGCGAGGTAATTTGATGTTTCCTAAACTGTCCATAACTTTTTTAAAGATATCAAAATACAGGGTTATGATTAATAGGATACTCATCATCCAGATCACGCAAATATTAAACCAATAAGTTGAAAAATACGTTCCGAAGAAATTTTTTCTAGGCGCAAAAAAGTGTGCTCTTCCAATTTTTGAATCAATAGGATCTTGATAAACCGGGTCAATTTGTTGAATTAACTTTCCGTCTTTTTCAATACATCTGTTTAATTCGCCCGAATTTTTTACAAGGTTATTTAAATTTTCGTTATCAAAATTTGCAGCAAGCTGTAAAAACTTTTCTTTTTCAGCAGGTGTTTTTTGCATAGAAACTTTTATTTCATCTAATTTTTTATACGCGGTGTTTTGTATGTTTATATAATAATTTTTGATGTTAGTTAAATACGCTTTAATGCCTAAAGCAACAGCCGGGCTATAATCCTTTTCGTTTATTTGCTTTAATACATCACAAGCTACTTTTTTGTTGATCTTAGTTTCTTTAGAAATTTCATTAAACAATAGTGTGATATCAGCTTTAATCTCATTTAATTTTTTGCCTTCTCTTATTTCATTTTCTATTTTTACCAGTTTACTTTCAAGTTTAGGCATCCAATAATCTTTTTTGAATTGGGCCACACTAATACTTTTATCGTATTTGTAAAAATTGTGTTCGTAAGCATTTTCTTTAAATTGATTTACTGCTAGTGCTTCAAATGCCCAACGGCTAGTCATTACTTCACCGCTAATTGGCACACTTCCTTGTGCAGCAAGTGTTGGATTTAATTTGTCAAATTTTACAACTACACCGGCTAATAATAATTGCGGGATAATTAAAAACGGAATTAAAATGTAAATTGTAACGGCACTGTTAAATGCTGATGAGATATTTAAACCCAGCATATTAGCGAAACATGAAGTTGTAAATAACACCATCCAATAATCGGTGTACATTCCTTTTATGCCTAAAACGTAATTTCCAACTATTACAAAGGTTAATGTTTGAACAGCAGATAGAGCGAACATGATAATAATTTTACTCCATAAATAACTGCCTTTACTTAGATTTAAAAACGATTCGCGTTTCCGTATCTTTCTGTCACGAATAATTTCTTCGGCACTTACAGTTAGGCCTATAAATAATGCAACTACCACCGACATGAACATGTAAGCCGGGATGTTTTCATTCTCTCCAAAAACATAACCTTTATTTGTATCAACATCGGTATTATAAAAGCGAACTAAATAAGCCAGAATAAAGGCAAGGACCGGAGCTTCTAAAAAGTTAATGAGTAGGTATTGCGTGTTTGTTAATTTACTTTTAACGTCACGCGTCATAAATACTTTAAACTGTTTAATAATATTTGGGATCTTAAAAATACTTTCAGGGATCTCTGTATGTTTTTTTTCAGAGTGAATGTTGCTTTCAATGCGTTCTCTATACTGTACATTCCATTCTGCAGGACTAACTTTTCTATTGTAAGTTAAGTTACCGTACTCATCTAATACTTTACTTTCGATGATATTAAAAATTTGTTCAGGGTTAACGTTACCGCAATTCCAACATTCCGATTCTTCAGCATTAACATGATTAACTAAACGTTTAAAATAACTTACAGCATCTACAGGGTTACCGTAATAGATAGGATAACCGCCAACGTCTAATATCATTAGTTTATCAAACATCTTATAGATCTCTGATGATGGCTGGTGAATTACAACAAAAATTAATTTTCCTTTTAAAGCTAATTCTTTTAAAAGATCCATAATGTTTTCAGAGTCACGAGATGATAAACCTGATGTAGGTTCGTCAACAAATAAAACACTTGGTTCGCGAATTAACTCTAACGAAATATTTAAACGTTTACGCTGTCCACCTGAAATTGTTTTTTCTAAGGGTGAGCCAACTTTTAAATGTCTTGTTTCACTTAAACCTAAGTCGGCCAATAAACTATTACAACGTTTAGCGATCTCCTCATCATCTAAATTTCCAAAGCATAATTTAGCGTTATAAAAAAGGTTTTCATAAACAGTAAGTTCTTCAATTAACAGGTCATCTTGGCTTACATGCCCAATTACACCTTGAATAGCTTCTCTTTCGGAATGAATATTTTTTCCATTTATTTTTACAGAACCCGCACTTGGCGTTTCCATACTATTGAGTACATTTAATAAAGTTGATTTACCAGCACCCGAACCTCCCATTATACCAATAAGTTTTCCGCTTTCTTCGTTAATGTTAATGTCGCGTAAACCTAATTTGCCGCCTTTAAATTTGTATTCAAGGTTTTTTACTTCAAAAGTAATTCTAGCTTGAGATTCGTCACTTAAAAAACGACCAATAACGTCGCTGTAATAAATAGGTTTTATTTTGCTTGAACGGATGGAAGAACCTGGAGTGAAAATATGAACACGCTCTTTAGAGATCCCTTGACCGTTTAATTGTAACTCATAATTACCATAAATTCTAAGAGCATACATTGAAACACTTTCAATTTGGATAACTCTAACATCCTTTGGTAAGGTTTCGCAATAAATATGTTTACTTAAATTTTGAACACCATTTTCGTTATTATTTATAACTAAAATATTTGGGTTATTAGGAACAACTTCAATACCATCAACAATAAAAGAAGTTAATACATTAAACTCTTCCATTGGGATGTTAAAGGTATCAGCTACTGTAAGAACAAATTCATTTTCTTGCTCAGAGATCTCGTTACTAGAGTGAATAAATTCAAGTAAACGAATAAGCACAATTACTTTTTGTGGTTGTTCTAGCTCTTGATTAATTTGAGTACAAATTTTCAGGATCTTAACAGAGTTTAAAGATGTTCTTTTTGCCGCGCCTTCTTTCTTTTTGCTTGTGTTTTGGTGAGACTCTAAATATTCGTCAAATATTTTTAAATAGGTTTCAACCTGCTCTAGGTTTAATTGACTTTTTAAGAATGATTGTACAATTTGCCTTCCGGTATTATTTATGCCGTCAACCTTTGCAATAATTGCAAACATTTGCATAAGGGCTCTAAGTATTCGTTCGCTCATTTTTTATTTTTTTTGGACACAAAAACTTTCGTAAAAGTATTTTGCCATTTGTTTTACTTGATTACAATCTTGTTTTGAGTAACTTGTTTCATCCTTACCAAAAACAAGGCAGGTGATACCATCATCTTTTAAGGTTCCAACATAATTTTTAAATATTTCAACAGTAAAATATCCTGTGTTTTTATTTAAAGCGTAATTCGTAGTTTCTTTAGCATAAAAACTTTTTTTTCCGGACTTAATTTCAAGAACGTCTTTTTTATCAAAGTAAAGATTTTCTGAAATAACAATTCTCATGTAAAATTTATTGTTTGATGATTTTATCAGTTGAATAGTTGAACCATTTTTTAAACTCCTAATTACATACTGGCTTTCATAAACCTTGTTTTCTTTTGGAACGCGTATCGTATCTTTAATAATAGTAAAATTTCCGGTGCTCTGTGAATAAACACAAAAACCTAAAAACATACTCATTAATAATAAAACAATACGCTTCATTTTATAACTGAATTCTAAGATACGAAAAAAGGATAAAGTTTACTTTATCCTTTTATTTTTTTTAAAATACTAAATTTTAAGGATTATTTTTGTTTAAAACCTATTAGCATCACAGCACATCCAGAACCTGGATTTCTATTTGCGTCTAATTGAGCTTCAATAATTGTTTCTAATGTAGATTTAACTTTAAAATCCCAATAAGGGGCATTTTTCTTGTCTCTGTTCGTAAATAATAAATGACGATCTTGATCATAAATATTAAAGATCAAATTTCCATCAGATGTTCCACTGCAAGCAGCAATTCTGTATGTAGTTTCGCCAAAAAATGTTGTTTGAAACTCTGCAGTTTCATCTGAGTTTAATAAAAGTGCACGGTATTGTTGACCATCTGAAATAAAATTTGAAATAATGTGTTTAGCACAAATATTCGCAATTGTATCGCACTGTGCGTTTGCCTTATTAAAACTAGCGGCTAGTGAAACAAATGAGAGGGCTATAATAATTTTCTTCATTTTAGTTTGTATATTAATATTATGATTGTGAAGGGTTAATTATTTTATTTCTGATCTCTTCAATCTTATTAGTAATTAAAGCAATTTGCTCGTCGCTAACAATTACGTCTGTTGTGCTATTAATATAGGTGATTTTTTTGGTTGTATCAGTTACCGGTTCAATAAAGTTATATTTGAATTGAATGCCATCGTAAATTTTCGCAAGCTCGGTTAACTGAGCTGTTAAGGTCGTAACTTCTGCCTCAGTGCTTACACTTAAAATTTTTATTAAACTTCCTAGAGCTTGCTTTTGTTCTGCAATTCTAAATCTTACTAAGTCAGTTGGTTTTGCTTTATATGCAGTAACAGAAAAATGCATACTTTCAATCCATCCACCCGTTAGTATTAAACTGCTAATTCCAGTTCTTTGGTTGTTTTTCAAATATGCATCGCTACCTCTGTATGCAATACCAACCAAAACCATCATACTATCTTTATTTGTCACATTATTTTTAATACGCTCCATTGTTGAGGCATCAAAAGCTGCAGAAATTCCAAGTTTATCAGCTAATTGTTTAACAGAAGCTAAATACCCTAGAGCGTCTTGAGTTTGGTTATAAAGAGATACATATCCTAAGTCAGCACCATATATTCCTAGGTTAAGAGACTTAGAAAAATCTGTAGTAAACGTGTTTACTTTATTTGAAGCATGTAACGTTGATTTATCGTAAGAGATTCCACTTTTTTGAATTAATAATGCAGTTTGAATTGGTGATGGCACGCTAAAAAGCTCTCCGCCAATATTTAATACAGATGTTTTTACTGTATCTGCTATTTCAACTATTTCATCTTTACCTGATTCTTCTTTGTTATTGCCGCATGATGAAAAAAGGCTAACTGCAATTGTGAAAGCTAAAAAGTTTTTGTTTAAGATTTTTTTACGAATATTCATCGATAAATTGATGTTTTTTAAAGATTAATTTGGCGCAAGTAAAGTAAAAAAACTGAATTTGGCAAAAAAATTGCCACTTTTATGACTTTAATTGTTAACAACCTTTTTTAGATATTATGCATTCCTACAAATACAATTTAACATTATTAAATTATGCTTAACATGAAAAAAAGGCTCATTTTTTGGCTATTTAGGGAAGTTTTAACAATTACTTGTTGTTTAGGGTTTATATTTTCGAATGAATTTAATTAATCTTTTTTTTAACCTAACTTTAAACCCTAACAATTAATATTAATGAAACGAACAGATGTAGTCCTTCTTTTAATTTTAGCTTTTGTTCAATTTACCGGTATTGTAGATTTTATGATACTTATGCCTCTTAAACCTAAGCTTACTGAACTTTGGGGCATTAACCCGCAACAATTTGGAATTGCGGTATTTGCATATGGTTTTGGGGCGTTTATATCATCTTTAATTTGTGTAAATAAAGTTGATAGTTTTGATCGTAAAAAGGTATTGGTAGTAATTTACGCCGGCTTTACTTTTGGCACTTTTTTTTGCGGTTTTGCAAACAGTTATATAATGTTAGTTGTTGCTCGTTTTATTACGGGTTTATTTGGTGGGGTTTCAGGCTCAATAATTCAATCAATTGTAGGCGATGCCATTCCTCCTCAAAAAAGAGGACAGGCAATGGGAATTTTAATGATGGGTTTTGCATTGGCAAGCATTGTTGGTGTTCCGGGCGGCTTATATCTTGCAGCACACAATAATTGGTACACTCCTTTTTTAATTTTAGGTGGCTTGTGTGCTTTGGTTTTTATTGGTATTTTATTTGTAATACCTTCGTTTACTGGCCACTTGGCTGCATTTAAGCAACAATCGTTTGTAGGTGTTATGAAAAGCGTTCTTTCGAGTCCAAATCGCCGTTGGGCCTTATTGTTAACGGCTTTAATTATGCCGTCGCACTTTTTTATTATTCCTTTTTTGAGCGATTTTTTTACCTATAATTTAAAGTTCGACTATTCTACTACGGTACCCTTGGTTTACATTGTTGGAGGTGCCATCACCGCTTTCTCTTCGCCTATGATAGGTAAGTTAAGCGATAGAATTGGGCGCTATAAAGTTTTGCTCGCATTAACGGCTCTTTCATTAATACCTTTATTGGGCATTCCAAATTTGCATACACAAAGTAAATTGGTGTTATTATGTTTTACCGCATCCTTCTTCGTTTTTAGTGGTTCGCGCATGATCGTGTCTATGGCACATGTCACTTCTACGGCAGAGCCAAGTATCCGCGGCGCTTTTTTAATTATTAACTCTTCTATTCAGCAATTTGGTACATCAATAGCATCATTAGCTGGTGGTTTCATCGTTATGCAATCAAGCGATAATACTTTGCATAACTATCCCTACTTGGGTTATTTGGCCGTTTTCTTTTCTATTTTAGTGGCTTTGGTATTTAATAAAGTAAAACCATTAAAAGTTTAAGTTTTTATTTTAAGAGAATTGCAGTTTTTTATTATCGAAAATTATAAATAGATTAAATTGATATTTAAAATGAAAATTGAAATACAGGATACCATTGTTGCTTTGGCCACTTCACACGGAAGTGCCGCTATTGCAGTAATACGTTTAAGCGGTCCAAATGCCATTTCTATTGTTGAGAAAAATTTTTATTCAAAAAAGTTACAAAAAAAAGCTTTACAGGATAAAGCAACACACACCATTCATTTTGGATTAATACTGCACGATGATATTATTATTGATGAAGTGCTTGTAAGTATATTTAAAGGGTCTAACTCATTTACAGGGCAAGAAAGTGTTGAAGTGTCTTGTCATGGCTCCCCCTTTATTCAGCAGCAATTATTACAATTATTTTTAGCCGCAGGGGCTAGACATGCAGAGCCGGGAGAATTTACATTACGAGCTTTTTTAAACGGAAAATTTGATCTAAGTCAGGCAGAGGCGGTGGCAGATCTTATAGCCAGTAACTCCGCCATTTCGCACCAGGTGGCCATGCAGCAAATGCGTGGCGGTTTTAGTGATAAAATTAAGTTGTTGCGAGATAATTTAGTGAATTTTGCCTCTTTAATTGAGTTAGAATTAGATTTTAGCGAGGAGGATGTTGAGTTTGCAAACAGAACAGATTTAAAAAATTTGGTGCATTCTATAAATACTGTTGTTCAAAAACTGGTAAGTAGTTTTGAATTAGGGAATGTCATAAAAAACGGAATTCCTGTTGCAATAGTTGGTAAACCCAATGCAGGAAAATCTACTTTACTAAATGTTTTACTAGAAGATGATCGTGCTATTGTAAGTGAAATTGCAGGAACCACTAGAGATACCATTGAAGATGAAATTACCATTGATGGCGTTTTATTTAGATTTATTGATACAGCCGGAATAAGAACCACAACAGATGTCATTGAGCAAATAGGTGTTAACAAAGCTTATGAGGCTATGCAAAAATCTGCTATTGTTATTTATTTGTTTGACGCGCATGAGATAAGTAGTGGCGACCTCAAAATAGAAATTGAGTTGTTGAAGGAATATATTGGCAACTCGCAATTATTGATAGTGGCTAATAAAATAGATGCAGAAAATATTACCGATCTTAAAAACGAATTTTGTGATTGTCCGGATATTATTTACATATCTGCAAAAACCCACCACAATATAAAAGATCTTAAAACTAAACTATTAAGTTTATTTGACGCAAGAACGATAAGTGCAACAGATACTATTGTTACAAATGCAAGACATGCGAACTCATTAAAAAATGTAAACTCTGCTTTAGAAAAAGTGTTGACTGGCCTAGATAACAATATTGTGCCCGATCTTTTAGCATTGGATATTCGTTATGCTTTGGATGAGATCGGTTCTATTACCGGACAAGTAACCAACGAAGATCTGCTTACGAATATATTTAGTAAATTTTGTATCGGAAAGTAGGCACCGTATTAGCCTATCTGAATAAATAACACTTAATCGTACTAATAATCTAATTATCAACACTTTAATAGCTGTTGTTGATTTCTTTTTACTTCCATCTATTTGTATTAACCAAGTAATCTATTGTATCTTTATGTACCTTGATGGACGAGGTACAATTTTTTGAATTTTAAATACAATGAGTGTTACAAGAAGTTACAATATGTTACATCATGTTACAACATGTTACAAATGAGCAGCTACATTACCATACCTAAAATATGTACTTTTTGTAAAAAGAACTTTATTGCAAAAACTACGGTTACAAAATTTTGCTCCCATCAATGTGCGAGCCGCGCATACAAGCAAAATAAGAAAATTCAGAGGGTTGAAAAGGCTCAGGAAGTCGAATATCAAAAGTCGGTAGGAATTGATATGCACTTCATTCAATCAAAAGATTTTTTAAGTATTAAAGAAGCCTGTTTGTTGATTGGAATTAGCAGAATGAGTTTGTACCGATACATTAAAAAGAAAACAATACAGCCTTCAAAACTTGGCGGTAAAGTGATAATAAAAAGACAAATACTAAATGATTTAATAAAATAAGCAATGGGAGTAAAAGTAAGAACAAAAGAATTAGCCGGTGGTAGATTGAGTTTCTACTTGGATTTTTATCCGCCAATTAAAGGGGGTGACGGTAAATTTACCAGAAGGGAGTTTTTAAAACGTTATAATTTTAAAAAACCAAAAAACGAAGAAGAAAAACGGATGAACCGTGAGAACATGCATTTTGCCGATACCATAAGATTGAAACGCGAGAAGGAAATACTTAATGAGCAAGATGGTATTTTTAACTCCGCTAACAAAAAGAAAGATTTTATTGAATACTTCCAAGGTCTTTGCGAAAAGAGAAAAGAAAGTGATGGGAACCACGGAAACTGGTTAAGCGCTTTACAATATCTAAAAGCATATACTAACGGTAAATGCACAATGGGCGATTTGTCTGATGATTTTTGTAATAAGTTTAAAGAATACCTGTTGCGCGCAAACCGATTGAATACAGTTAAAGGATTGCGTTTATCTCAAAATTCTGCTTTAAGTTATTTCAATAAATTCCGTTGCGCTATAAATGAAGCGTTTGATGCCCGATTATTAAATGAAAACCCATTACGACACATTAAGGGTATTCAGCAAAAAGAAAGTAAACGTGAGTTTTTAACGCAAGAGGAATTACAACTTTTAGTTAAAACGGATTGTGATCTAGAAGCATTAAAGACTGCCGCGTTGTTTTCAGCTCTTACGGGTTTACGTTGGTCTGATATAGAAAGTTTAACGTGGGGAGATATTCAAAAAACGGCAAGTGGTCATTTTCTTCATATCATTCAAAAGAAAACGGTAGATGTAATTATGCACCCAATAAGTGAAACAGCCGTTAAGGTGCTTGGCGAGAGAGGCAAGCAATCTGAAAAAGTATTTGAAGGATTAAAATATTCTGATAGCAATAACGACAAATTAAAAAGGTGGATTTTGAGAGCGGGAATTAACAAGAAAATTACGCTCCACAATTTTCGCCACACATACGCAACATTGCTTCTGAATAAAGGTGTTGATATATTTACGGTATCAAAAATGCTCGGACATAAAAATATAAAGACAACAATGATATACGCTAAAGTTCTATCAGAAACTAAAGTAAATGCTGCTAACCTTATAGATATAGAATTATGAAACCAACAGAATATAATTTTCCAACACTTGTAAGACACGTTTATGATGTTGATGCCTTTGAAATAATTGATAGTTTAATGGACAAGTATAAGTCTAACATTGACCAAGTTCCCGAACATCTTAGGGATTTGGATTTTATAAAGTTAGAAGAAGAATTTCTAATTAAATTTTTGAATGAGGAAGGAATTGATACATTGGAACACCAAAAGCATAGAAACTTCATTATCCCCTCGTATTATAATTTGTATAACACTTACTTAGGCTATAAACTATTGACGATAGATTTGTATAAAATTGAACCCTTGCTTTCTTATCAATCAGTTTTATTCTTAGGGAATTATTATGCAACAAAGGATAACTTTCTTGGTTTGATTGAATTTTTAGTTTACGATTTTGTAAAAGTCCGCTTACTACCATTTGAGCAAATTAGATTGGAAAAAATGGTTAATTGGCTTGAGAGAAATAGATTATTCTTATTGAATAAGGCTTATAATGAAGATTCAACAACTGATAACTTGCGGGAAGAAAATATACAACCCACCGCCCCTAAGTTTAAAACTGTTGAAATGGAAATAAATTTTGCTAATACATTACAAGAAAAATTGAAAGCCTATTTTGCAACAGAACAACACCCATCTATATTCACTCTGTTTTTTAAAGGAGAATTAACTGTCCCACTTTGTTTTAATGGTCAAGCAAATCAATTAGCAGAATTATTTAAACGATTAAGATATAATTCAAAGATAAACGTTGCTACACTTGAATCATTAGCTAATTGGATTACAACAAACTTCGTCATAAAAAATAAGCAAGGCGAAATTGAACAACTTAACATAAGTACTATTTCTCAAGTATTAAAAAAATCTTATGCAGAACCACCAAAGGGAAAAAGAATTTTAGAGGATGTTGCGGAATTTATTGTTCCGAACCTCCGAAAAAAGTATGCAGAACCACAAAAAAAATAAAAAAGCAATACCCTTTTTATACCCCAACCATTTAGGGTATTGAATGGGGTATAAGACCTTGTTTACGTTTGCCTTGTATTTAATAATAACAATTAAAATCAAGTCAAATGAAACAAGAACAAGTAACAGTAAGTGATTTACTACCGCAAATCTACCACCACATAAACGTGGTAGTCCGTTCCGCAGCCAAAGAAGCAATGGAACAATTATTAAAAGGAAAATCCTCTAAAGAGCCGAATATTGACGAGAATTTCCTATCGGCTGAACAAGCAGCATCATTTCTAAAAATTAAAATAAACACCCTGTATAAAAAAAAAGATAATGGGGATTTGCCGTACACGCGAAGTGGTAAAAGAAAATTGCTATTTTCTAAAAAAGATTTAGAGTCTTATGTCTCCAAACGAAAGGTGAAAAGTAATGATGAAATAAACGACGAGGTTGAAACCTATTTAAAAAACAAGTGGACTAAAAAATAGTTGGCTAACCTGAAGCCTAACTATGTGTTCAAAACTTATTTTTTACGTGAAAGCCATAATTAAATAAGGTAAGCTTTACAAAAAGATGAATTCTTGTCAAGTTAAACTTTTTAAAAGGTGGTTTATTTAAATGAATTTTATAAAATAACAATTAAAAACATAAAAAAATGAAAGAAAAAAAAACAAATGAAGTGAATTGTTTAAGACTATCGAGCAATTTATTACCGATTTCCAAAAAAGCTAAAAAAACACATCCCGAGGTGGATTTTGATTTTGTATGGGGTATTGATGATTTTTTTATCTATACCATTGACGATTCTGGTAATTTTTGTGAGGAGGTAGTCGAAATGAATAAGAAAACGAAGGAGTTTGAACTTGTTGAGGTAAAAAAAATAAATATTACGCAAGAGGTTTACGCAGAAACTGAAATTGAGGGTAGGCCGGCAAGGTTTAAAATTGCCATTGAAAAGGGGAAGGTGATTAGTATTAAAAAGAGTAATTAATTACTAAATGAAGAATAAATATAGCTATTAATCAAAATTCATAGCAACAAATCACGCCTTAACGCGTGATTTGTTGTTTAACTAAAACTCTGATTGGACAGAATAAAGAACATTAATTATATTTTTTAAATTGAGTAAAGCAAATTTTAGAGATGAAAAAACTACATGTTGTAAACAAAAGCAGCGAATTTTCAAAGCATTTAAGAGAAATAGATGATGGTTTAAAGAACCTTAGTGATATCAATAAAGCGGAAAGTCGTTTGTTTTTTGATGGTATTATTAACGACCTTAAAGAAATAATGGCATCAGAAGTTAGTTATG
>JBEIEI010000025.1:0-20891 GCA_040382975.1 Flavobacteriales bacterium | reverse complement strand
TGCTTTTAACGGGTATTTTTTGCTTTCAAATAAGTGGTAAAGTTTGTTTTATAAGTGGTAATGATTTTGGCAGAGTCTGCTCAATTTTTGGCTAATAAAGCCACTAATTTAACGAATTAGCAATAAATCTAATCGCCTAAATTAATTTTCTGATATTAAAGACAGGAATTATATAACTCAAAGGCTCTTTAGAGCCATGCGTTATTCATTAACACAAAACCATAAATTAAAAGTTTAAAAAATTAATGGAAATTAGTGCAATTAGTGGCTTAATAATCGCTTTAAGATTTATTAAGTTTTTCCATAAAAGCATCCTTTTTACGGCGCGAAATTTCAATCTTAGTGCCATCGCTCATTACAGCATATCCTCCATCCTCTTTTAAAAACCTAACTACATGATTCATGTTAATTAAATGGTGGTGGTGCACGCGAATAAATTCACTTTCTGGCAATAATTCTTCATAATGCTTTAACCCTGCGCTGATCATTAATTTACGTTTATCGCTTAAATAAAAGGTAGTATAACTGCCATCTGCCTCGCAACGGATAATATCTTTTATGGTTACAATTTCGTAGGCATTTCCGGTAGGCAAAGTTATCTTTTGAAAACTCTCATCAGATTTTTTTAATTGCTGGATCAAAAAATTAAGATTTTCCATGTTCGGAGAAACTGTTTTCTTTTGAGCCACTTTTTCTATAGCCACCTTTAGCTCCTCAATATCAATAGGCTTAAGTAAGTAATCGCAGGCACTGTATTTTATGGCGCGAATAGCGTGCTGATCGCTGGCCGTTGCAAAGATCAATTCAAATTTATGACCTTGTACTTTCTCTAAAAGATCAAATCCGCTGCCATCGGGCATGCTTATGTCTAAAAAAACCAGATCGGGATTTTCTTTCTTTATTAGTTCAACTCCTTCACTTACATTTTTTGCTAAGCCAACAATTTGTAATTGCGGACAGTTCTTTTCGATGATAGCTGCAAGCATTTCGCGACTTTTTTGCTCATCTTCAATAATTATTGTTTTGATCATAACCTTTTTTTTAACCGATTAATGGAATAAATAATTGAACCTGTGTTCCTTTTGATTCATTGCCTTCTTTAAGATCTTTTATTGTTACACTTAATTCCGAGTTATTAATTTCGTTCAATATTCTTAATCTATCCTCAGTAATTTTCATACCTAAGGATCTATGTTTGCTGGTTGGCATTGTTCTTTTGATCTCAGAGGCTTTTTCTCTGCCAATACCATCATCCGTAATAGTACAAATTAAAAAATTATTTTTAGCACTAAGGTTAATAATTAATTTTCCTTTTTTTGGACTGGGGTTTAAGCCATGTAAAATAGCATTTTCAACATATGGCTGCATAAGCATTGGCGGCATGATATCGTAGTCGGTATCGACAGACCCATCAATTATGATCTCGTAATCAAATTTTTCTTCAAACCGCATTTGCTCCAACTCTAAATATAATTTTAGCGCCTCAAGATCTTCCTCAACGGTAACGGTTGGTTTATCAGAATTGTTTAAAATTATACGAACCAGGCGAGCAAATTTATTCAGGTACTTTATTGCCTCATCGGTTTTACTATAAAAAATATAGTGCTGAATCGAGTTTAATGAATTAAAAATAAAATGTGGATTCATTTGAGAACGTAAAGCCTTTAATTCGATCCTGCTCATTTCAACTTTACGATTAAACTCTTCACGTTGCTTTTTTGCAATAGACAAAATTCTTATTCTAATAATTGTGTAAATAATAGACAAAACAAAAACCGATATTATTAAAATAAACCACCAGGTTAAATAAAACGGAGTGGCAATGGTAAAATAAAAAGCGGTTTCGGTTGTATCCCAAACACCTTTGTTGTTACTAGATCTAACTTTAAAAACATAATTACCCGGCTTTAAATTGGCATATTTACTATAATCCTCGGCATTGGGAGTGCTCCAATCTTTATCTAAACCTTCTAATTTTTTTTGATACAGCACTTTATCAGGATCAGTTAAACAAATACCTCTATACCCAAAGGTTATAGAATTGTAATTATAGGGTAATACACTATTATTAGCAAGTGCGGTATCCTCATTAAAAATTTTAATATTTTCAATGAGGGTTGAATTTTGAATTTTATTTTGTTTTAAATTAAATGGTTCGTGTTTTACTAAACCACTCACAGTGCCAAACCACAAAGTACCATCTGCATCTTCCCACAAACCATTGCTATTGCATTCTACTCCTGCAAATCCTTCTTGCTTGCCGTAAGATACAACCTCTATCTTACCTGAGGTAAAGAATTTTCTTAAATTAAATTTATTTATTCCTTGATTGGTTCCTATCCATAAAACATTTTTGTTCTCTGCAAATTCAATTGAATAAACAAGATCGGAATTTAAACCGTCGTTTATGGTAACACGTTTAAGGCTGTTTGCTTTTAGATCAATGATCAATAATCCATCTAAAGAGGCTGAAAATAAATGGCCATTAAAATATTTTAAGGTAAAAAAATCATCATTTCCCCAATCGTATTTTTTACCAAGGTTGATCATTGAATCGCCTATAAGTTTAAACAAGCCGGCATGTTGCGTTCCAATATAAATGTTATGTTCACTATCCTCACAAATTCCAAAAACCTGAAACTCTGAATTAAACTTAATAGGATAAAATTTTGATTCAGGCTTATTATTTTTCCAGGTTATTGAGGCAATACCATTATTACCGCCAACCCACAATTTATTATCAGATGCCAAAAACAATATATCATGTGAGCCCTTTAATTCTGATGTTATTGGTAATCTATGAAATTTTTCATTCTTAAATTCAGTTATATCGTTGGAGGTTCCAAATATCAATCTACCCTCTTTATCCTGCAAACCTGATAAAGAGGTATTCGAAGTTAAACCATCGCCTAAACCGTAACGTTTAAAATAACCTTGCGAATATTTATAGATACCATTGTTTGCCGAAGTGATCCAAAGGTCTCCTTTCTTATCTCTAAATATCTGGTAAACAAAGGCATTCCCTGGGCCATTTACCTTATCATAGGTAGAAAAAGAATTGTCGGTATACCGGTACAAACCACTGTGACTACCTATCCAAACGTTACCTTCTCTATCATTAATCAAACAACGCACATAGTTTGAATTATTATCGGGGCCAATGGCGTAATAGGTAAATTGTGTGCCGTCAAACCTCAATAAGCCGCTTTGTGAACCAACCCAAACAAATTCATTGTTTTGATTTAAAATGCTTGTTATATTTTCATCAATTAAACCATTCTCGATAAAAAAATTGGTTATTTTTTTTGAATCAAGATCGTAAATACTCAAACCTTTTGAAGTGCCAATTATTACCTTATTTTTTTGAAGGGTAATACAATTTATTTGATTGGAGGCTAGGCCACGTTTCTTATCAATTATTTGAAATGTTTTATGACCATACAATATCAAACCATTATCTGTTCCAACAAACAAAAAGCTTGAATCAGATCTGTAAATGCAATTTATTTTGTAAGACTCAAACTTTTTTACGGCTTTAATAGTACGCTTACTATATATATATAAGCCTTTGTTCGTGCCAATGTATACAGACTGGTGAGAACCTTTTCCTAGGGCATTAACATAAGTATTTAGTAAGCCGTTTTTGCTATCGTAATTAAAAATTTTAGAGTTTTTAATGATACTTAACCCTTTTTTCGTTCCAACAAAAACTGCATTACTATCGTCCTCTGCAATAGCATTTACATTATGATCTATTAATCCGTTCTTTGGATTAAAATTAAGGAATTTTTTTCCATCAAATCTGCAAAGCCCGCCGTATCCGCCGCTCCACAAATAACCATTTTTTTGTTGGTACATGCAGGATACCTGCACAAACGGCAAACCGCTTTCTACACTATAATTTTTAAAAAAATATTGTTGAGCCCCTAATTTATAGAATAACGAAAATAAGAGTAAGGCGATTATGTAATTTAGCTTTCTGATAACTTTGTCTAATTTACCTAAAAAGTTTAAAAATGTTGATATTCTTAGGCAAATGGTAGAGTTGATTTTATAATTGGCGAAAATTACGGGGTTACTATTTTGAAACAAAATATGTAAAGTTTTGTTATAACAGTAAGTTTATAAAAAGGTTATTATTTTATTTGAAAATAAACTAGGTTTGTTTTATGCAAGAGCAAGTAATTTTGGTGGACGAATTAGATAATGCCATTGGCACCATGGAAAAAATGGAAGCGCACGAAAAGGGGCTGTTACACCGTGCTTTTTCGGTTTTTATTTTTAATGGTGAAGGAGAATTGTTGTTACAGCAAAGAGCCTTAACAAAATATCATAGTGCCGGCTTATGGACGAATACTTGCTGCTCACATCCTCGACCTAATGAAACCGTTTTAAATGCCGCCAAAAGACGATTAACAGAAGAGATGGGATTGACCTGTGAAGTAGATCACAAAACCAGCTTCATATACAAAACCGATTTTGACAACGGCCTTACTGAACACGAATTTGACCATGTTTTTTTTGGACATTACGATCAAGACCCAATTATAAACCCCGAGGAGGTGGAAAATTTTGTTTGGATGGATGTAAACAAAATTATGAATGACATTGAAAAAAATCCCGAAAAATACACCTCATGGTTTAAAATTGCCATGAAAAATTTGTTTTAGTAATTACTTCCTTTTTAAAACAAATATATTTCTTTTATAATAAATACTGTTTAGTGTAAAACCAAAGTGGACTGAAATAGCATAAAAGATATTGGACATTTTATTCCTTCTTTTAAAGTTTTATCGTGCAACAATGATTATTAGTATTAAAAGAATTATGAATTTAATTTTTTGAAATTAGCACTTACCGGTTTAATCCCTAAAAGTAACATGTCGTCTGTTTGTTCTGTTATTCCCTGCCATTTTCTTAAAAATAGATTCAAGTTGAATTGTTTTTTCTTTAGGTCCGTGTTTTGCATATCTGAATCAAAAAAAGATAAAAGTCTTTTTCTCATAAGTTTTTTATCATTAGGACCTCCAAATTGGTCTGTAATTCCATCTGAAAAAAAGTAGAAAATGTCTTCTTTGTTGAATTTTATTTTTAGTAAAGGCGCTTGCACTTCTGTATCATGAATAGTTATTGATAAATTATTTTCAGATCGGTTTTCATTTAGAGATACAATTTCATGTTTTTTATTTTCATGATTGTAGTAGATGAATATTCTTTTTAATCCTGATATTTCAATTTCAGATTTTGTAGGACAAATTTTAAAAATAACTAGATCCAAAGAGTCGTTCAAATTAAATAAATTATTTCCCCTCGACAAACTTTGTTTTAATTCGTAGTTAAGTTGGGCAATAATTTCAGTTATGTTGCTTGTTTTTTTGATATTATTAGAAATTATGTATGACGAAAGAATTGAAAGTAACGCTCCAGGAATTCCATGACCTGTGCAATCAGCAACTCCACCGATTATCTCATCGTTTTCCTCCATTCTGTGGAGAAAACAAAAATCACCGGTTACAACGTCTTTAGGTCTGTTAATAAAAATACTGCTTTTAAAATAATCATTTATTTCATCTACTTGTGGGAACAGTGTTTTTTGTATTTTTTCAGCATATAAAATAGAATCTGTTAGGTTGCTTAGATTTCTTAATGCAACTTCTAGATCATTTGAAGATAGTGGTTTGGATAAAAATGCTTTCATATTGGTAGATACGGCTCTGGCATAATTACTATCATCCGAATTAGCAGAAACATAAACTACAGGTATCGATACATGTTTTTGAATTTCCTCCATCGCTTCAATTCCATCAATATTGTCTTCTAAGCGTATATCCATTAAAATTAAATCAGCTATGTTGCTTTTGAAAAAATCAATTACATCATTCCCTTTCTCAAAACAAGCCACAACTTCATGTCCCAGATTTGTCAGGTAATGCATGTGAAGTTCTTGAATCAAGAGATTATCTTCTACAATTACAATTTTCTTTTTCATTTTTATTAGCTTATTGTTATTTGATACTATTATAAAATTTTATTTAAATTTATTGGGTATATTTATTTCAATAGCAAAATGTTTCGTATCCATAAAATGAAATTCACCTTTAAGTTGTTTTGTAAATGTGTTTAATAGCCTCAGGCCGTAACCATAAACTTTGTCAATTTTTACCTTATCCGGTAATCCGTTTCCAGAATCTTCATATTTAATTAAAATATTTTCCATTACCGTATCTATTTTAATACCAACGGTTACGTTTTGATCTATAATGCCGTATTTTAAACTATTTGAAATAAGCTCGTTTATTAATAGCCCCAATGTAATGCATTTTGAATTATCCATTGAAATGTCAGCAATTTCAAGGTTAAAATGAACTTGTGCTTGAAAGGGTTTGTTGAAAATTGTTTTATGAAAATTTGTTAGATCTGTTACGTATTTTTTTAATTCAATTTTTTCAAAATCTGAATTTTTATATAATTCTTCATGAACTAAAGCAATAGTTTTTATTCGTGATTGAATATCACTTAGTGTATCTTTAAAATAATCTTCTTTTTCGTAAATTTTCTTCAACTCGATCAATCCATCAATTAAAGCCAAATTGTTTTTTACGCGATGGTGTACTTCTCCTAAAAGTGATTCTTTCTCTACTAATGATTTTTGTATTACTCGCTCTTGAATCTTGAAGTCAGTAACATCTACTCCATATCCTATTATAACTTCATTATTATTAAATGCGTGAAAGCGTCTTTCTTTGAATTTCATTAATTCCCCTTCCGTTTTTTGATCTATCCACGTTTTTTCAACACCCGTTTTAAGTAATTCATTAAAAAAAGCTCTTCTCTCAATAGCAAATTTGTCAGGTATTTTTTTTAACGCAGCATACTCAAAATCATCTTTACCGATCATCCACTCTCTTATCTCATCATTTTTTATTGCTTCTTTATTTAAAAATAAATATTTATGGTTTTTATCAAATACAGCAATGTCTACAGGCAAGTAGTTCAAAATGTCTTCATAAAAAAGTCGTTGTTTTTCAACACTATTTTGATACATTTTCTTTTCAGTAATTTCAAATCGAATTGCTACATACTCTGATGGTTTTCCATTTTTCATAAATGGAACAATTGTAGAATCTACATGATATTCTGAACCATCTTTAGCCATATTTATTATTTCGCCACGCCAAATTTTACCCTTACTTATCGTTTCCCATAAATTTTTATAAAAGGCTGTAGAATGTTTGTCTGATTTAATAATTCTATGGTTAGAGCCAATTAACTCTTCACGAGCATATCCTGAAATTTTACAAAATTGATCATTTGCATAAGTAATGTTACCTTTTGTATCGGTAATACTTAAGATAGCTGAATGATCAAGAGCAATTTTATAGTTTTTTAATTCGTTTTCAACCTTTTTTCTTTCTGAAATGTCTGAAGCTATTCCAGTCATTAAAATAGGAATGCCATTTTGGTCTTTTATTACTTTTGTATTATTGTAAATCCATTTTATTTTATTATCGGCAGTAATTATACGATATTCTGAAAATGTTTCTCCAGTAAAAAATAGTTTTTCATTTTCTTTTAAGACTCTTTCTTTGTCTTCAAAATAAATGACATCAGACCATAGATTTTTATTTTTTTTCCATTCGTTTATCGGATAGCCATATAATTCTATTACCGAATTGCTAACGTATTCTAATTCATAAGTAGGCAAAGTAATCCCCCAAACTGTTTCATTGAGAGAGGACATAATACGTTGTATTTTTGTACTTTTTTCATTTAATTGAAACGATGTAATTATATTAGAAATAATGTCTGCAAAAGCCTTTGCAAAAGAAATATTTTCATTTGACCAAGTTATTTCTTTTCCAATATATTCGATACACAATACACCCCATAGAGTGTTGTTTGTTTTGATTGGTATATCTAATTTAGAATTAATACCCAATACAGTTAAATAGGGATTAGATAGCTCATGAGTGTATTTATTAGAGTGAGCGTCAGGAGCATGAATTATTATTTGTTCTTTAATTGCTTTAAAATATATTGGAAAATCTTTCTCTGAAATTGAATTGGAATTTGAATGCTCCAGAGTATCTGATTGAATAATATCTAAACAAGCGAGCGTTTCGTTTTCATAATTCCATATACTTACTCTAGACGAAACTATACTTTTTGCAAAAGCTTCTAAAATAAATTTTAATGCAGAGTCGCTGTTTTCGAATTTTGAAATATTAATGGCTGAAATTTCTTTTAAGAATTTAAAATTATTTTCAGTTTCATTTTCTCTAGTTTTATTCTCTGCTTTTAATTTATTTATAATGGTAACATTTTTCAAAAACGAATTAATCTTTGAAAGTTCATTGTTTTTGAAAGTAGCTACTAATGACCCCTCTAATTCTATTTTATTTCCGTTTCTGCCTACAATGCTATAAGAGACGAACGTTTCCTTAATTTTTTCTTTGTTTATATTGTTAATAAAGGAGATACAATGTTCATGATCATCTAAATGTATATAATTAAATATATTTGTTCCAATAACTTCATCCCTATTAAAATTTGTTTCTTTCAGCCATGTATCATTTACAAATTCAAGTATGCCAGTTGCGTCTATGCTTAAAATTAATTCAGTTGATGTATTTACAAGATGATTATATGCATTTTCAGATTGAGTTATTTTAATTAAATGATTATTAAGTTCTATTTTGTTCGTTATTAATTCAGTAACATCTTGTTGAATAGATATAAAACCATCATGCTCCCCCTTTAAATTAAAAGTAGGAGTAAGTTGAATAGAGACGTTGTATAGGTCTCCATTTTTTTTATAGTTTGTAATTGTTACATTACATTGTTTCTTCTCCTTTATAGCAATACTTAATTCATTTGTAACTTCCCGTTCAGTAGCTTCTCCACATAAAAAACTACCTGGAGATCTTCCTATAATATCTTCTAATTTGTACCCTGTAAAATCTTCAAAATGTTTATTTACCCAAGTTATTTTACCATGTTTATCAGCATAAATGATATGGTTTACGGTATTTTTAGCTAGTATGGAAAGTTTTGAATTTTCTTCATTCTGGTTATTAATTATTATGTTTTTTTTAATAGAGTCATAAGCATCTGCAGCTAAAGAAGCAAATAGCTTTAATAAAGCAACATCTTTTTCATGATAGGCGAATGGTTGCTCACTTTGGATTCCAAATGCTCCAATTATTTTATTATTAGTGATTACCGGAACATATATTCGAGAGCGGGTTTTGGAATTTTTCTTTGAATCAACAGAAAACGGATTTTTTTCTATGTTTTGATCATTTACCCATAAAATTTCTCCAGTTTTAAATACATGACCGGGATGTCTATTCATTGCGGAATTTTCTGCTTCTTCTTTCTCTTGAGCGCTAAATCCTCTAGCATAAAATAATTTTAACTTATTTTCATCTTCATCAAAAAGATATAGGCCTGTAGAATCACTTTTAGCAATATTATCTATGCCTATTTTGATAGTATCTATTAATGACTCATAGGAATTTAAGTTCGTAAAAGATTTTATTAACCGGGTAATTTTGTCTATGGCAGCAATACTTAAAGTATCCATTATATAATTTTTTCTTTAAGATAAAATATCAAGCGCCGCTTGCATGCACTGCTCGTCTTGCTTGTAATGCCCTCCGCTAATACCTATTGCTCCAATAAATTCTCCATCGAGTGAAATAGGACATCCGCCCCCCAATAAAATAAAATCTGTTAGGTGTTGCGCGCCTTCGTGTAAAATAGGATCGTCTTTAATAAAATTGTACCACGATTCTCCTGTGGGAAATCCAAATCCAATTGCGGTTATCGCTTTTTTACGTGAAGCATCTATTGCAATTAGAGGCGCATTATCCATTCTTTGAAATGCTTTTAAAATGCCGCTTTCATCTACAATAGTTACTGCAATACCTAGTCCTAATTCTGTTGCTTTTTTTGTTGCTTCCTCTATCATTTGTAAAGCAAGTAAAGTAGAAATTGATTTTTTTGAAATGGTTCTCATGTTGAATTGATTTTTATTTTTTTAGAATAGCATCTTATTTCTACTATCATTTTTATATGAAGCAGAAGTTGTGAATAAGATTTTAAAGCTTATTATGTGTTTAATAGTATCATTTTTTGAACAGCATTTGCGAATGAAATTTTATTTCATTACGAGTGTTTTTAGTAAAATAATTGTTTAAGTTCTTTTTTAATGGTAACCATTTTGTAATAGATTTCATTATTTTAACTAAATGTATAAAATAGAATGTAAATATACAAATATACTTGATTATCAATTAGTTAATTTTATATTTTTGGCTTTTTATAAAGTAAGCCCCTTAAAATAAATTGTATTGTAAGTTTGTTGGTGTTGTTTTTTGCCTGAGAATATTTTACCAACAGTTTTTGATACACTTTTCCAAACACTTCAGCATCTCTCCGTTGATTTGCATTACCCAAAGTGCTTTTTTTAAGAATATAATTGAGCTGAAAGTGTTTTGTTTTGCCAGCTAATCCTAGCATAGCAGGCGATACTTCACGTAATGAGGTGCATTTGGCAAAGGCACAAAACAACATGCTATAAGATAATTTTTGGTGGTAAACTTTTTTACATATCTATCCGAATTGCAGGATTTTGATGAATCGGTTATAATTTTAGAGTCAATTAAAGAAATCAGCTGTCCGAAAACAGAATTACCGAAAAAATGTATAGTTTTGTTTATAGTAGAATGTAGTTTTAGTGAATCAAACCTACTAAAAAAAAGCAGGAATAGGAAAGGCTTCCTTCTTTTAAAGTTTTATCGAACAACAATGAATTTTAATTATTAAAAAATGTCTAAATATTTTTAATTATGAAAGTACAGATCGGTTTGAATACATACAGGCAATTTGTAAAAAAATAATTGAAAACCATACTGGCAAGATATAGATAGAATCGAGTTTAGATCATGGGAGTATATTTTATTTAACTATTCCAAAATAATTTATACGTAACTATTTTTAACGTATTTACTTTTAAGCACTATGCATTTTTTAACAATAGAAGATAATGAAGGCGATTTACTTATAATTACTGAGGCATTGAAAGAAAACAAAAAAACAACACAATTACACTTTTTAAAGATGAATTAGAGATTGTTAATTTTATAGAAAAAGCCGAGAAATGTAATGGAAAAAAATCGCCAGATCTTACTCTGTTAGATATAAATCTTCCGAAAATGAATGGCCAGAAAGTTTTAACAACAATAAGATCAAATGATAATTTAAAAGGTATACCTGTTATTATCTTCACAAGCTCATCATCTGAAAGGGATATTTTCGAATCCTATGATAACCATGCTCATTGTTATATTAAAAAACCTATTAATGTTTTCGACTTTGTAAAAGTTATTTCATCTATTGAAAACTTTTTAACCTCGATAATTCCATTAACTTTAAATTTAAACAAATAAAATGCCGGTAGCTTCAGAAAACCTTAATATACTAATAATTGAAGATAATCCTGTAGATTTACTCTTAATTGAAACTTATTTAATTGAGAATACAAAAAACGCCAACATAATTCGTGCAAAAAATTTCCAGCAAAGTAAAGATTTCTTTACATTAAACACTCCCTTTGATGTTATTTTACTTGATTTATCATTGCCGGACGCAAGCGGAGAACAATTGATTGATGATATCGTTAAACTCGCAAGAAACACTCCTGTAATAGCCATTACAGGCTGCCCCGATAAAGATTTTAGCGTAAAAACACTATCATTAGGCGTATCAGATTATTTATTAAAAGACGAATTAAGCGCCTCGCTTTTACACAAAAGCATAATTTACAACATCGAAAGGAAACGTATTGCTAATAACCTTGAAGAATCTGAAAAAAAATATCGTAGTCTTTTCCAATTAAGTCCAATACCAATGTGGGTAATTGACCCGGAAACATTGAATATTTTAAATGCTAACTATTCTGCAGAGCAAAATTATGGGTATACCATAGAGGAGTTTACATCTATGAAGTTTAGCGAAATAAAAGCAATAGATAAACTTACCGAATTAGAAAAATTAATTTTTAAAAATAAAACTGAAAATAATCTATCGAATGAGATCACCAAGCATATCAAAAAAAATGGAGATATAATTCATGTAGAATTGCAAAGTAACAGCATTGGATTCAACCAAAAAAACGCATTGTTAGTATTGGCAATTGATATAACAGAAAAAATAAAAGCACAAGAGGCATTAATTGTAAGCGATTATTATTTTAAAGCATTAGTACAGTATGGAGCCGAGCTGATAACTATTTTAGATATTAATGGTAATTACAAATATGTGAGTCCTTCATCGAAATCGATTTTTGGTGTAGAAGCAAATTTATTAATTGGTAAAAACGTATATGATTTCATTCATGAGGATGATAAAGAAAGGGTAATAAAACAATTTCATTCTTTAAACGAAAACAAACGGATTCAAGTGCCGCCATATCGTTTTAAAACCTATGATAATAAATGGATATGGCTAGAAACTAACGCTAGCAATATGTTAGACGACCCTGCAATTAATGGGATTTTTTCTAACTCGAGAGATGTTACAATAAATGTAAACTATAATATAAAACTAAAAGAAACAATTGAACGCTATGAAGCTTTGGCAAAAGCTACAAGCTTTGCAGTTTGGGATCATGATTTTAAAATAGGAAGAACCTACGTTGCTGGTGAAGGTTTCAAAAATTTATTTGGATACAATTTGTCTAATCAGTTATGCGAAAACCAATTTTTGGAATCTAAAATTCATCCTGAAGATATTCTATCTTTTAATGCCAACCTTAAAGCGGTCTTAAATGACCCCAACATCGATCAGTCAGAGCGAGAATACAGATTTTTAAAAGCCGATGACACCTATGCATATGTATCTGACAAATTTTTTATTATTCGTGAAAATGGAAAAGCGATACGAATGCTTGGTGCCAAACAAGATATTACCCTACGAAAAAAAGAAGAGCATCACTTAAAATTATTAGAATCTGTAATCACAAACAGTTCAGATGCGGTAATGATCACCGAAGCTGATATAATTAATGGGCATGGGCCAATTATAACGTTTGTAAATGAAGCATTTGTAAAAATGACCGGATATTTAAAAGAAGAATTAATTGGTAACACACCACAGATATTGCAAGGACCTAAAACCAGCAGGGTTGAACTAGATAAAATAAGAACTGCTATTGAAAAACATATTACTTGCGAAACTGAAATCATAAATTATAATAAAAAAGGTCAGGAATATTGGGTTGAATTGTCAATTGCGCCGGTTACGAATCATTTAAGGAAAATTTCTCATTTTATTGTTATTGAAAAAGATATTACAAATAGAAAGAACCTAGAACAAGAAAGAGAAAGACTTATTACCGAGCTAACTCAAAATAATAAGGATCTCCGACAGTTCTCATACATTACCTCCCATAATTTACGTGGTCCTATTGCCAATTTACTGGGCCTTTCGAGTTTAATTGACGTTCATAAAATTGAAGATGAAACATTAAAGGAAATATTGAACGGCATTAAAAAAGCAGCTTTAATGTTTGACGATACACTTAAAGACCTTACAAATGTTTTGAACATAAAAGACCAACCATCTGTACCACAAGAAAAAATAGTGATTGAAACAACTTTAGCAAAAGCTATTTTGCAAACTAAAATTTTATTTGAAACAATTGAGATAGATCTTAATTATAATTTCAGTCAAGCGCCAACCGTAATTTTTAATAAGGCTTATTTTGAAAGCATCATCTTTAATTTGTTATCTAACTCTATAAAATATAGATCGCCAAAAAGATCATTAAAAATAAACGCTACAACCGAAAACACAACAGATGCAATTGTTTTAAAATTTACAGATAACGGACTTGGAATAGATATTAATTTATATAAAGAAAGGTTGTTTCGATTATATCAAAGATTTCATGACCACGCCGAAGGAAAAGGGTTAGGTTTGTTTTTGATCAAATCTCAACTAGAAGCCTTAGGAGGTAGTATTGATATTGAAAGTGAATTAGGTATTGGAACGACCTTTATTTTAAAATTTAAAAAATAAAAAGGGTAATTGATTTTTTTAGATCCTAAAATTAATAGTTTTTATTAACAGAAGAAACCGATTCATTCAAAATATCAAAGATCTCATCCTTAATAACAGGCTTTGTTAAAACATCATTAAAACCCTGCTCGATCAAATAGTCAATATTGTCTGCATAGCCCGTAACTGCATATATTTTAATATCCCTGGTTTTTTGATTTTCTCGAATTTTTTTCATCACGGCAACCCCGTCCATATTAGGATCGCCAAGATTTATATCGGTTAAAATAACGTCAAAAACAAACTCCTCTGCCGCATGCAATGCGTCTGTTCCGTTAGTAACAATATATAAATTAAAGTATTTTTCTAACAATACTTTTAACACTAAAATATCTAAATGATTATCCTCTACAATAAGGATAGATGGTTTATTACTGCTAGCTTGAATCATGATTTCTTTTTTAAATTGATTTATAATGTTTCCTTTTTATTTTTACTATTCGCAATTCTATTTTCTACTATTTATTTTATTATAAATTCGATCTCACCTTAAATATGATTTTGAAGTGTTTTACTATTAAGGAGAAATCAATCCATTAAAATGATCCTGCAACATGAGCTCGATAATCTTCAATAGGATAAAACCTATTTTTACTCTCATCAAATCGTATCAAGCCAATTGGCAAATCAAAACTATCCCTGTCAATAGAATTTACAGTTGTTTTATGGTATAATTCGGTTTGAAAATTAAATTCATAAGGCACTCCTGCTTCCTTTTTACATTCTGTATCAATACTTATTAGCATCGTGATAAAATCTTCTTTTGTGATACGTACCGTATACCACAAATTTTTATTTAGAGTAAATTCGAAAGGCTTGTTGACTGCTACGTTTTTAGTTTCAACAATGTCATTATCCAAAAGCAATTCAACTTTATAAGTACCATTTCCACCCTTAGGAGATTTAAGAATTAAACCATTTATCGTTAAACAAGTTAATGATGCCGGCTTGCTTTCAACAGATGGTTTACTCCCCGCAAGTCTCGCTTGAGGTGAAACTTCATTGCTTACTATCGGATAAAACCGGTCATTAATTTCATCAAACTTTAATATTCTAGTATCGGGCACATCATTCATATTAACTAGCGTGTTTGACGATAGAGCTGTTAACAACTCTGTTTCAAAAAGAAATTCATAAAGTGTGGAGTTGTTTTGTGGCAACCTTGTATCTATACTAATTAAAAATGGAACAAAACCATTTTTTGTAACACATAATTTATAAGATGAATTTTTTTCTAATTTAAATTCAAAAGGCTTGTTTACCGATACAGAGGTTGAATCAATAATTAAATTTTCTTTTAGCAATTTTACTTTGTATGAGCCACGCTCTTCTTTGGCAGATTTAAGAATTACACCGTTTATTTTTAAACAAACTGCAGAATTAGCATTGTAATTATTAGCGAATGAAAAATTTAAGAAAAAGATAGTACAGCATAAAGCTATTGATTTTGTTAGTGATGTTTTCATGATATATTTTTTTAAAATTTGTATTGTTTTACTCAGTGTAAAGTTGGTTATTATTAAAAAGAACAATTAATCGCTTTATGCAATAATAAAACACATGTAAGATTTATATAAAAAATGTAGTTAATCCTTCTTTGTAAAAATCGCTTCACCTAATTTATAATTTGAATTTAACAACTCTTCATTTATAACTAAAGAGACGTGATCTTTTGCCGGGTTTGGATAAACTGCAAGGTTGCTTGCTTTTGTGTTTTCATTTACACTTTAGGAATTAAAACAATAAGGGCTGAAGCGCAAGTTGTGTCTTTATAGGCGCCCGATTCAACTATACAAAGGTATTCTTGCCCAGAATTAGTAATTGAAGCAAAATTTAATTAAAGTGTATCGTTATTTAAGCCATTTAGTAAATTTGAGCTTACAGCGTTTTGCCAAATTGAATTATTTTTTACTTGACATGTTGTTCCATTCTCGGTATACCAAACATCCCTTCTGTTAATAATCCCATCATACCCGCCAATTACCCACATTTACCATTAAAAGAACACATCATGTGCGTCATGCTATCATCCCAAGGAACTGAATCGCAAATTTTTGTCCAGTTTATGCCACCACTAGTATTCCATACGTATTTTTGAAAATGACCATGCTGATAAGATCTGTATTATTGGCAAAATAACAGGCACGATTGTGTTACCTCCTCTATCTTTAACGAAAGTAACGCCATTTAAAACGGCATTATTACCACATCCGGAAAGATCATTTGCGGTGCCGTTAAATGGCCAATAACCAACTAATAAATTTGGCGACAAATAACTTGGAATTTGTGGAACCCCATTAATAACAGATATTAAGCTAAAAACTATTGCCAATATCATCGGGTAACTCATTAATTTAAAAGGCTGGTATTTTTTAAATGCATCCATCTCAAATATTTTATTCAAAGTAACCTCCGTTTTGAAAAAATACAACTGTGCTAATAGATATGTATTACTTATGGTAAGTTTTTTTCTAAATTTGTTTAACTTTACTTTAAACACGTTACATTTTTAAACGACTACTATGCTTAAGCTAAAACAAATTATAGCCCAATTGCCACAAAGTGATTTTGAAAAAATTACTGATTCTTTTAAGAAAACAAAAGCAGATAATTACCATCTACTGCTTAACGCATATAGAGAAGATAAGTTACCGGACGCTGAAATAATTAACTTACTCGACATTAGCTCAAACTCATTTTATGTTTTAAAGTCGAGGCTGTTTAACAAAATACAGGAGCAATTATCTGAAAATGTATTTACCACACAAGAACAATTGATAAAACAATTACTTCAAGTTCCTGAAGTTTGTTTTACAATGCCTCGTGAAACTGCAATAGCATTTTTATCTAAGCTTGAAAAAGAGTTGTTAAAGTTTGACCTGCATAATGACTTGCTGGTTGTATACAGTGCTTTAAAAAAACTGCATATCAATTCTGAAAAATATTTTCATTACTCTCAACAATACAATAAGCATACTGCTCTTGGACTATCGCTAGAAAAAGCTGAAGAGATCTTAGGGAATTTTAACCGCATTCTTGGTCAATATAACTTTTCTAAAAGTCAACAACACTTAGACACCTTGAATTTTTTAAAAAATGAACTTAATAATCTTTATTCGTTAAACCAATCACAACAAATCAAAATAATAAAATATCTAGTTGAATTACAACTCAATATTTTTTGCGGAGAAAATAAAACAGCCGGACTTACAATTATTGAAACCATACAAAGCGCTAAAAAAGCATTTTTAGAGTTACCGGAAACATCGCCGCATAAAAAATGGGAAATTGTTTTAGACTACCTAAGTTTTGAATATTATGTAGCAATTGAAGAATATAAAACAGCGGAGCGATTTTATGAAAAAATAAATAATAGCATTTCTACACTACTTTTATACAACAACATTTGCCTTACCTCTAATTTTTTATCTTCAAAAATAAAGTTTTGTAGCGAACTAAATCTTTTTGAAAACCTTGCTGAGAACACCAAAAAAATCGAGATCTTTCATGACTCAGAAGACACACATGCCGTGGTATTAATAGGGATATACAACTCCATGCTTTATTTTAAACAGAAAAAATACAAAGAAGCTGTAGCAACTTTAAATGGTATTTTAAACACGGTTAGTTTTAAAGATTTCTTTCATGAAAGCATAAGTATTAAATTAACTCTGGCATTTTTTTACTTGATTCAAAAAGAATTTGATTTGGTTGATATAACCTTAAAAAGTGTTTCAAGAAAAATTAAATCGGAACATTTAGAGAAATACTATCACGTATTACACCTGATAAAAATATTTGAAAGTGACATGAATAATTCAGATAAAACAAAAGCAGCAGCAAAAAATAAAGATCTATTTACCCTTTTTACCGCTAACAATAAAAAGAGTAATGAAGTATTGGCTCATTTGATACCGGATCTTAAGACCAAATATTACAATTGATCAAGCATTTCTTGAGTTAACGGCTTATTTAAAAAAGTAATATCCAAACCCATAACAGTTGCCTTTTTTCTATCATCCGGATTTATAGAAGAAGTAAGAATTACTACTTTTAAAGGCGCTGATTTTTCGGGTAATTTAACTTTTAAATTTTCAATAAATTGAAAGCCGTCCATCATTGGCATGTTAAGATCAACGAAAATTATTTCCGGAAAAATATTTAACTTTTCGGTGCTTGAAATTGATAAATTATTTAAAAATTCTAAAGCGCTTTTGCTACTTGTATTTACATAAACATTGGTAGCAAAAAAATTAGATTCAATTATTTTTTGATTAATAAAATTATCTAATTCATTATCATCAAGCAGCATGGCATATTTATATCTGTAACTTGGCTCTTTTCTTTTCATAATATTTATGATTAAATATTAATCAAATATAGAAATAAAAAATAACTTTAATTTATTAATTTGGCCTGAACGGCAAACATTACAATGTCAATTGCACTATTTGTAACTATTTTTTAAAAACATTGTTTTTTTGATTATCAACCATTCTTTAACTAATGGAAAGAATATCACCAATTTCTTTATTTGTTTTTTGCTCACAAATCAGTTTTACCACCTCTATCTCTCGCTCTGTTAAAAAAGCTTTTCTAAGCAATTGCGCCGCCATTAAACCACCACTATTTTCTTTTATTATAGCTTGCGTATCTGATCATATGATAATTTTGCCATTTGGTTGTTTAAAATAGAAAAATCGATCGTTGCATTTATTAATTGGGTAAGTGTTAATATGCTTTATTTATAAAACCAATTTTGATAACGGATTAACTGAGCATGAATTTGATTATGTTTTTTTGGAACCACAGATACAAACCCTTTAATTAATAAAGAAGAAGTTGAAAGTTTTGTTTGGGTAGATGTAAACAATCTTATTTCTGATATTAAAACCAATCCAAACAAATACACCTCGTGGTTTAAAATTGCGATGGAATAATTGTTTTAAAACAATAATTGATCAACAGACCAAGCTTCCGGCTTAGCATTAAACAAAGTCTTTGTTGAAGCCCATACACCATTAAACAATTCTGAATTGCGATAGTTATCTAAATGCTCCTCGCTTTGCCATAGGCTATAAGTAAAAAATATCTCAGGATTATTTTTGTCTTGCAATAATTCAACATGCTCGCAACCTTCAAAGCCTTTTATTTTTGTCCAGTTCGTTTCAAAAATAGTTTTAAATACCTCAATATTCTCAGGTTTAAAACTCATTTTTACAATACGCTTAATCATAAAATTCTATTATTAAATTAAAATCAAACTTAGTGCCTATATCTCTTGGGCAAAGCATATTTAAAGCACTTTTGCCATTTACTGCTACTTCTAAATTTCCAAAACTATTAAATAACACCAATGGTTGACCTTGCTTTACCTCATCGTAAGTGTCTACAATTTTATTAATTCGGGTGCCGGGTAAGGTAATGCTAAAACTACGTTTGCCCACCACCTCATTAAATTGCTGCTCGGTAATGTTGGTTATTATATTGCCAAAATCATCCACATAAATGCCTTTGCCGCGCAAAATATTTCCGGTCACAAAACTTTCAAACTGAAAGGCTTTGTAATAATCAGTGGTAAGCATTCCTATATCATCCACTTTATTTGTTTTGGCAATATGAATGGCCACATCAACAAATATATCTTTCAAAAAAAAGTGATGTTTTGCTTTTCCGTCATAATACAATTGGTAAATAGGTTCATTGTAATTTGAATCGATCAAAGAAAACAATCCATTATCAGGACAAATAATATACTGCCCTTTATATTTTGAAACTAAGTAGCGTGTATTATCAATGTTATTTTGCTTATTGGAGTTACCACTATCTACAATAAATTTTACAGCCATTAAATGAATAGTGTTTTCGGGAAAATAAGGTAAAGCATTTTTTAAAATAAATGCTGCATCAGAAATAGTATTGTCTTTAATATCGCAACTCAGATCAATAATTTTAACATCAGATAATTGCGTAATAAGTTTAGCCTTAACAATTGCTAAGTAGGGGTCGCGATACCCCAGATCGGTTGTTAAAGTAACAATGCTCATTTGTTCAAAAGTAATTATTATTTAAAGGGCTAAATTTTTTAAACTTGAAGAGAGATTAACAAGTTTATAAACAATATACGCACTTAAATGTATAGTACTATATGAATGAAAAAATAATAACCCTTGATAGTGTTGAGCCGGTTGAGATCTATGGGGTAAATGATGTAAAACTGAACATTATTAAAAAATATTTCCCGAAACTAAAATTAATTGCCCGCGGTTACTCCTTAAAAGTTATGGGCGACAGCAATGAAATTACCCGTTTTGAAAAAAAGTTAGAGCTAATGGTTGATCATTATCATAAAAGCGGAATTCTAACCGATACCGTAATTGAGCGTCTTTTAGGGCAAACAGGCGATAATTTGGTGGAAACAAAAGATGACGCCGCCAATAGTGATATTATTTTGTTTGGTAATAACGGCTTGGTAATAAAAGCTAAAACCGAAAACCAGCGCAAAATGATCAACGCCATTGTAAAAAACGACATGTTGTTTGCAATTGGGCCGGCGGGAACCGGAAAAACCTATACCGCTGTGGCATTGGCCATAAAGGCTTTAAAGAACAAAGAGGTAAAACGTATTATTTTAACGCGCCCTGCTGTTGAGGCCGGCGAAAATTTAGGTTTTTTACCCGGAGACCTGAAAGAAAAACTAGACCCCTACATGCAGCCGCTTTACGATGCCTTAACGGATATGGTGCCGGGTGATAAATTAAATCAAT
>JBEIEI010000024.1:0-20908 GCA_040382975.1 Flavobacteriales bacterium | reverse complement strand
ACATTCCTTTTTTGGCTCTTCCTCTGCCTAAAAGTGTGGCAATCTCTTCAGTGGATGCGCAGTTTTTTTCAGCAGTTTCTACTTCCTGATAAAACTTATTTTTTATTAATCTAACAGGGGTTAGTTGTTTTAAGGTCAAAATCGTATCGCCTTCTTTTGTATTAATAACTGCGTGTTTAAAGTTTTGGTGTGCACTGCTTTCTGGTGTTGCAACAAATCGGCTACCTATTTGAGCTCCCTCTGCTCCCAAGGCAAAAACAGCAGCCATTTGGTTGCCAAAACCAATTCCGCCTGCCGCTATTAAGGGGATTGAAACTGCCTTTCGGATCTGTGGAATTAATACCAGCGTTGTTGTTTCTTCTCTACCATTATGCCCTCCGGCTTCAAACCCTTCGGCTACAATGGCATCAACACCTGCTTCCTCACATTTTAAAGCAAATTTCACCGCACTAACTACATGAACAACTGTAATTCCATGTTGCTTTAAATAACCCGTCCATGTTTTAGGATTGCCTGCACTTGTAAAAACTATTTTAACTCCTTCCTCAATTATTATTTTAATATGATCTTCAATATTTGGATATAAAAGCGGCACATTAACGCCAAAAGGTTTATTGGTAGCTTTTTTACATTTTCGTATCTGCTCGCGTAAAACATCAGGGTACATACTTCCAGAACCTAACAATCCTAAACCATCTGCATTACTTACCGCACTGGCCAATTCCCAACCACTACACCAAATCATACCAGCTTGAATAATTGGTTTTTCTATTTTAAATAATTTGCAGATACGATTGTTTTTCATAATTAGTTAGGTCTCTATTTTGGCATAAATTTATGTTTTTTAGCCAAAAAACAGTCAATAATCTTTACTGTAAAATTTTATCATATTTTTCATGTATATTTTCTTTATATTTGAAGGTATTTTTAAAATCATGAAAAAACTCATATTATTTATATTTATTGTTTCTTGCTCATTTTCGTTAAAGTCGCAGTGGCTATGGGAATATGGAGTTGCTGCTGGTGCTACCAACTATTTGGGAGACATTGGCGGAAAAGAAAAGACCAGAAAAGATTTTGTGGCCGATATGAAATTGGCTAAAACACGATGGAATGGTGGCGCTTTTGTAAGATATAAATGGAGACCAAAGCTTTCTTTAAAACTAGCATTTGATTATGTTAGAATTGAGGGGGATGATAAATTATCTACAAATCCAGGACGTTACTACCGAAATTTTAATTTCAAGAACGATCTTTTTGATTTAGGTTTTACAGGTGAATGGTTTTTTTATGAGAACAACGACCTTGGAAATACTTACCGTTACAAAAATGGTTTTAGGGCATATGCATTTGCTGGTATTGGTGGTTTTTACACTAATCCAAAAAGTTTATATCAGGGTAATTGGGTAAAAATGAGACCAGTTGCAAGCGAAGGTGTTGCCTACAAAGCAGTAGTTTTAAATATTCCAATGGGATTAGGCTTCTATTTTACATTTGACAAAATAAATAGATTAGGTTTTGAAATGAACTACCGCAAAACGTTTACTGATTATATTGACGATATTAGCGGTAATTATCCTTCAATAGCCCCTAAAGATCCTTACAAACGAAGTTTAGTTTTAAGAACTACAGAAATGACCCCTCTGGAAATAGAAAACAATTCTAATCCTAGTGCTATTTATTCGCATAATTGGGGTTTAAAAAGAGGAGATCCAACCCGTAAAGACGCTTATATGACCATGAGTTTAAGTTATAGTCGTGTTATTAAAGGGCAAAGTAGTTTTTATCGCGTCAGACAAGGTTTCTTCGGAAAAGGTAGAAAGAGAAAAATGAGAAAGATCAGAGCTAAATTCTAATTAAAAAAAATTAATAAAAATCCCAATTACTTGGGATTTTTATTGTTTTAAAACTCCATAATGTACTTATATTTACGCCCTATTATGAAAAGGATATTAATCGCTGCTTTTATTTTTTCTCTTTGCGCTTGCAATAACAAAGAAGAAGATGGAACTATTGGAACAGATGTTGTAACAAATACGGCCAGTGCCAATGGAAAAGCGAACTCAGACATTCCTGAAATTAAGTTTGAAGAAGAAGAATTTGATTTTGGAAAAATAACACAAGGTGAAATTGTTAGCCATGCTTTTAAATTTAAAAACACAGGTAACAAAAACCTAATAATAAGCGGTGCCAGCGGAAGTTGTGGCTGTACAGTACCCCATTGGCCAAAAGAACCAATAAAAGTTGGAGAGGAAAACAATATTAATGTTGTTTTTAGCAGCGAAGGAAAAAGTGGTATACAAGAAAAAACAATTACTATAATTACAAATTGTGAACCGGCAACACGGATACTAAAAATAAAAACTGAAATTATTGTTGCAGAAACAGCTAAATAAATTTTTGGTTAACAACAGATCTATTAATTTAAAAACAAATAAACAAAAAACATGAACCAACTAGTAATTTTAATGGGAGCTCCGGCAGCAGGTCAAAATCCCGTAATGCAATTTTTACCATTAGTATCAATAATTGTTGTTTTCTATTTCTTTATGATTCGCCCACAAATGAAAAAAGCAAAAGAGCAAAAAAAATATATTGAGGCATTAAAAAAAGGAGATAAAATTTTAACCATTGGTGGAATTTATGGCAAAATTGCCGACATTAAAGAAGACGGAACGATTATAATGGAAGTAGAAGATGGGAGTAAAATGAAAATTTCTAAAAATGCTGTTTCTCAAGATGCAACTTCAACTTTAAATCAGCAATAATAAATAACGTTTGAATAATTCAAACAAAACATATTCAGAAAAAAAACTAAAGCCTGGCAAAGCCACGGCTTTTTTTATTTGCTTAGGAATAGCAGCCATGTTATGGGTTTTACAAGCTTTAAATACAGTATATACTTATACCATAATTGTTCCAGTAATATTTAAAAATCTACCCCAAAACAAAAAACCTTTAACTCCTATTCCTACTCATATTTCTGTTGATGTTAAAGCTTCGGGATTAAAACTATTTTTAGTTTTGGCAAGCAAACCATTTAAACCTATTGAAGTTGATTTTAACACCTTAAAATCGGTTAACAAACAGCAAAATTATATTTTAACCGGCAGCGGTATTAATTTTAAAAACAGTTTTAAGTTTGAAACGCAAATAAAAAGAATAAGCCCTGATACTCTTTATTTTTCAGAAAAAAATGGTTTTCAAAAAAATGTTCCGGTTAAGGTTCCTTTATTTATAAAATGCTCGCAAGGATACGGATATAAAAAACCATTAGTAACACCCGCGTTTGTTACAATTTGGGGAGACACGGCCGTTTTAAGATCCATTGACACCATTTATTCTCAGCCCCTTAATCTGGTTAATGTAAATAAAAGCCATCAATCACAGCTAGTGATCATAAAACCAAATTCATTTATAACTAGTTCTGAAGGCGAAGTGTCAATTTTTGTTGAAGTGGATAAATTAATAGAGCATAGAATTAGTTTACCTATAACTGCTTTAAATAATGAAAATTTTAAACAAATAAATATTTTTCCTGCAAAGGTAAATGTAAAATTTACAAGCTTACAAAACGTTTTTAGTAATTCAGATACTGCTTTATTTAGAGCAAGTATAAATCCTTCAAAAATTAATTCAAACAAAAAATGTAATGTTCTCCTAAGCACCATTCCGGGTAACGTTAATATATTAAGTATTGAACCAAAAGAAGTAGAGATCTTAATTATTAAAAAATAATGATAATAGGTTTAACAGGAGGCATAGGTAGCGGAAAAAGTACAGTTGCCAAATTATTTGAGATTATTGGCTGTCCGGTATTTTACAGTGACGAAGTTGCTAAGGAAATTTATTTCAACAAAACGGTAAAACCGCAGATCATAGCTCTTTTAGGTCAAGAAGCCTACCTTTCTGAAACCGAAATTGATAAAAAATTCATTGGCTCTAAAATATTTTCAGATTCTAAATTATTACACAAGTTAAATAGTATTCTTCATCCTGCCGTAATTGAAAGATTTAAAAAATTTGCTAAAAATCATAATGGAAAGCTGATCATAAAAGAAACCGCATTATTGTTTGAAGCAAAATTAGAAGCTCAGGTAGATAAAATAATTTTAGTTGCTGCAAACGACGAATTACGCATCCATAGGGTTATGCAACGCGATGGATTGAGTAAAGAAGAAGTATTGAGTAAAATAAACTCACAGTTACCACAAGCTGAAAAGATCGCAAAATCAGATTTTGTAATTTATAATAACGAAGAAGATTTTTTAATTACTCAGGTTTTAGCTATTTATTCAAATCTAAACCATGCTTAGAAAAGATCTAATAGTAAGGCAATTAGAAGAGTTTGGTAAGGTAATGGCCGTTATTTTAGGTTATAAAAAGCAAAATGAATGGGATAAATTTGAAAAGGAAATTGAGGCCGCTACCGAAAAATTTACAAATCTTGAAATAAAAACTATTGAAAGTTTAACTATCACTGATTTTGAAAAAGAGGTGTTAAACCACCCTACCCTATTATTGGATCAGAAAAAAATATTGGCCGACTTACTTTTTGAAAAGTTGAATTTTTATGCGCAAAATAATAATGAAGAAAAATATCAAAGTCTAAGAACAAAGTGCTTAGCACTATACCAGCATCTTCAAAATAACCATACAGAAAATGAGTTTGATATGAACGTGTATTACAAGCTAGAGATATTAAAGCGCTAATATTTTGTAAAGTTTTAGATTAGCTGTTTAATTAAAATAACTCTTAGTTCCATTCACAACACCGATCACTTTGCCTGCTAATGGTTTATTAAAGAAAGGAGAGTTTTTTGACTTAGAATGATTTGTTTTTTCTGTTAAGGTTGTAGTTTCTTTTACTGAAAATACTGTAAGGTTGGCAGCGCTTCCCTCTTTTATTTCTGGTGTTTTTAATCCTAATATTGGATATGCGTTATCAGATAAAGACTTAACAAGTATTTCTATATTCTTATCTTTTAAACCTTCTAAAGCACAAGAAAACGCAGTTTGCAAATTGATCATTCCAAAATCTGCCAGATCAAATTCAAGATCTTTACTTTCTATATCCTGCGGTAAATGATCGCTTACAATAACATCAATAACACCACTTGTTATACCATTTCTTAAAGCTTGTACATCTTTTTTAGATCGTAACGGAGGATTTACTTTATAATTTGTATCAAAATCCAATAAACTTGTATCGTCTAAAAATAAATTTACAGCTGCTACACCACAAGTAACATTCAAGCCATTTGCTTTTGCTTTTTTTAATAACTCAACACTTACCTTTGTACTAACGGTTGGAATGTGAAGTTTACCGCCGGTGTATTCTAATATGGCTAAATTACGTTGCAAGTTAAGCTCTTCGGCTAAAACTGGAATACCTTTTAACCCTAAAGAGGTAGAAATTTCTCCTTCATTAATTTGTCCGCCGTGGGAAATACTTTCGTCGTCGCAAAAAGTTACCACAAAAGATTTAATGTTTTCGGCATATTGTAAGGCGCGCATAACCATTCCTGCATCTTTAATTGGATGCTTATAATCACTAAAACCAATAGCTCCAGATTTTTTCATATCGTGCATCTCGGCAAGGTCTTTACCCTTCCCCTCAACGGTAATAGTTCCAAATGGCAAAACAGTAACTAATTTATTTTCGGTTTTGTTTAGTACATATTCTATCTGAGATTTGTTGTGTAAAGCAGGGTTATTATAATTATGAATACAAACAGAAGTAAATCCTCCTGCAGCAGCACCGCTAATTAAAGTTTCTAAGGTCTCTTTATGTTCAAAACCCGGATCACAAGCCACAGCTTGCATATCTATCCAGCCGTTAGATAAAAGTAATTCATCACCTTCTATTGTTTTTACATTTCCCTTTGGTGTAATTGATTTTTTAATCTCAACAATTACGCCACCTTCAATCAAAACATCCATCACTTTGTTAAAAAACGGACTATTGCTTGCTAATATTCGGGCTTGTTTTATCAGTATGTTCATATTCTTCTATTTTAAAAATCGTAATAATGCTATTTCTAATCCTATAAAAAGTAACGTTAAAATAATAAATATTTTCCACAGTTTTTTACCCTCCGCTCCTTGCAAGATCTGGCTGGTAATATCACCGCTTATATCTTCTATCACATCAATATTCTTAAAACTTTTATCTTCTATTATTTTCTTTAACTCGTCATTACTTAAACATAATAAATTAGATTCTTTTCTTGAATAGTTAAACGCTAAAGGCAATAATAAAGAGTTATTGCGAGAAACCTCAAAAAAGCCCGGTATATTAATTTGGCGTTGCGTAAATAAAGAAACCGCATTGTTTATCAATCTCGATTCAGGAATTACATCCAATTGCCCGTTTACCTGCTTAATGTGCGCAGGTTGGTCAACAGATGCTACATCATTTTTTACTGAGATCACAACATTTGAGCTTACATGATACGAAAGCGGAACCGACTTTAAACTCCCAAAACAGATTTGGTAAAATGTTGGAACAAATAAAGCATGCTTCGAAAAATTAGTACACTTTTCGTTTAAAGGCGATGAAAACAAATAAACAGAAGAATTGCCCTTTTTGCTTAGGCCTAATAAAGCATCGGAGTTTTGCAGCAATAAAATAGATTCAAAATCAATATTGCTTGTTTTGATAAGTTTGTAATGTTTAGTAACAAGCGGTAAATTTAATCGGTCATTTACTTTTTCAAAAACGCCTGCATAAAATTTTGACGCTAATTCAATTTTATCAACCTTTAAATTACTGCTGTCTAGCAGCGCTAAGTTAGGCAATTGCAAAATCGAAAAGCCTTCGTTATACGAAACTAAATTTGCATTTTGGGCAGGAATAAAAACAATTGAGCCTCCCCCATCTCTAAATTTCAACAACTCTGCCATTAAACCACTGCTTAAATCTACTAATTGATTTAATACAACCACATCGCTTCCTTTAAACGCGCTGTAATCAATAGCCTGCTCTAAAAACGAATTAAGTTTAAATAAACTATCTGTTTTAAAAAGTGTGGAGAGTGAATTATCTAAACCTTGTTCTTTTCCGTTTATTAAACAAACAGCCACATTTACTTTTGAATTAAATGCAAAATACAATTCATCATCAAACGTTATTGGAAAATCTTCTATTTTAATATAACCGTAGTTAACACCTTCTTTTTTGCATTCAAACGTAAATTGTATCTCTTTTTTTGAATTAGCTTCAACAGAAAAAGAACTAATAGCAATTTGTTCTTTGTTTAAAAAAAGTTTTGCCGAACCGATCTCTAAATTAGAATTACCATAATTAACAATAGTAGCATGTAATTTTTGAATAAACCCTTTTTGCTGTAAGGGTGTTTCAAACCAGCAAGAGTCAATATAAATATTATTTATTTCGTTTGCTTTTAATGGAAGAACGGTTATTTTAATTGAGGTATCATTTTTTATTTCTTCTAGATTAAAAGTAGTTTTTTGTGCATCGCTAAGTGCATAAACTTTTTTATTTGGTAATGTGGATGAGCCTAAAAATTCATTTTGACGGTTTAAGACATCGCTAAAAACCCTAACTGCCGAAGAAATTTTGACTTCATCAACTAAGCTAACTGCATCTTCTTTAGAGTTAAAGCGTTGGTGTTTGCCTTCAAAATCGTTTGTTATTATTTGAAATTTATCGCCATTGCCAAAAGCTTTAATAATTTCTTTGGCCTTTGTTTTTGCTATTTCCAATAAAGGTCCTTGTTTGTTAACATTTTCCATACTGAATGAATTATCAATATAAATACTAACTGCCTTTGCCCCCGTATTTACAACGCTCAAATTTTTATCTTTAATAATAGGCTGAGCAAACGCCATAACCAAACAAGCAATTGCTAAACAACGGGCAATCAAAACAAGAATTTCTCTTAAACGTGATTTAGATTTACTTTGATGCTGTAATTCCTTTAAAAACCTAACATTAGTAAAATAGACTTTTTTATAACGCCTGAAGTTAAATAAATGAATAATAATTGGAATTGCAACCGCCGCTAAAGCCCATATAAATGCGGGATAAACAAACATCATAGGGTATAAAAATACAAAATTACAATGGTTTTACAAATGATAGAAGGAGTTTTTTATAAATAACCATCTTTAGCCACTAATTTTACGAATTCGCAAAGATTATTTAGCTCTTAAATTGGACATAATTCCTTTAATTTGTGGATTTCATTTTGGATGTAAAATCAACACTACCAGTGAAATCTTGAGCTTCTATGTTATAAGTGTCGTTAGTTTAACACTTAGATTAGTGTTAATTAGTGAAATTCGTGGCTTTTTTAAAGTGGTTTATTATGGCCAAAATCGCTAAGTTTGCACAATGAACTCGGCACTTGCAACTATCGGAAAAAATTTATTGCTTTTAGGCATTGTTGCCTTATCTACCCTCAACTTCTTTTACGGTTGGTTTAATTGGAAAGAATTAATGGGATTTCAATTTTTATTTGGTGCATTTTACATTTTTTTAAGTTGTTATGAAATATTAAATGCAAGTTACAAAGCCTCGTTACCCGTTCAACGTTTTAGTTATTTTACCTTTAGTTTGGTTACCATTAGAGTTTTAAAAGCAAGCATTTTTATAACCTTTGCTTTAATGCTATATACCTCCGGTAGCCGTGCAAAATACTTGTATGTAATTTGTTTAATTATTGCTGCAACAGAATTAATAATTTTATTGATAAAGTATAAGAAAGACCTTTGCTTTGTAAGTATTTATGCCAACTATTTATTATTCGCAGAAAGCAGATTAAAAAAAATATTTGCCTCAGAAATTGAGATCATTGAATTTAGACATGATATATTTTATTTTGTAAAAAAGGATAAAAAAACCTTCCAAATAAAACTGGTACACATTGATGAAAAGGATAAATTTTTATTCGCTATCAATGAATGGATCATCCGCAATAATTGTCCTGTGAGCAGTGAATCAAGGGAAAAAATTCTGAAGGAAATTAGCAATTAAACATTTTTTTAATCCTTAGCTTTACATATGGATGATCATGAACCTAAAAAACAAAGACGTGTAAGGTATAATGGCACGCACCCAAAATCCTTTAAAGAAAAATACAAAGAGCTATCGCCCGAGCAATATGCTGCGGATATTGAAAAGGTAATGTTGCAAGGTAGAACCCCTGCCGGTATGCACCGTTCTATATGTGTGAACGAAATAATGGAATTCTTAAATATACAACCCGGTCAAATTGGTTTAGATGCAACTTTGGGCTATGGCGGTCATAGTTTAGAGATACTTAAACATTTAGCGCCGGGCGGAATATTGTATGCAAACGATGTTGATCCGTTTGAATTGCCTCGCACAAAAGAACGTTTAGCAGCTTTAGGTTATGGTGATGATGTTTTGGTAATTAAGAAAATGAATTTTTCCGGCATAGATCAAATTGCTGCCGAGGCAGGTCCATTAACTTTTGTGTTAGCTGATCTCGGTGTTTCATCTATGCAAATAGATAATCCTGAAAGAGGCTTTTCATTTAAAGTAGATGGACCGCTAGACCTAAGGCTAAATCCAAAAAGTGGAAAGTCTGCAGCCATGCTTTTAAAAACAATTTCAGAAGAAGAATTGGAAGAAATATTAGCAGTCAACTCTGACGAACCCTACTCTGAACAAATTGCAGAAGCTATTATAACCAGAGTAAGAAGGGGTATGAAAATAGAAACAACCAAACAGTTGCAGGAGATAATAAACGAGGCCTTATCATTTTTTAATCACGATAAACGAAAGGAAGAAGTTAAGAAGGCATGCCAGCATTGCTTTCAGGCATTACGTATTGAAGTGAACGATGAGTTTGGTGTTCTTGAAAAATTTTTAGAAAAGCTTCCTGAGGCTCTAGTTTCGGGCGGACGAGTTGCCATTCTTTCATTTCATTCGGGAGAAGACCGACGTGTAAAAAAATCATTTAAAAGTTTGTTTCAAGAAGGCATTTACAGCGAAGTTGCCCCCGACCCTATTCGCCCATCGGCGGAAGAATGTAATACCAACCCGCGTGCGCGCTCTGCTAAATTACGCTGGGCTATAAAAGCTTAGGTTTATTGTTTTTGTATTGATCTCAAAAAAAAATTGATCTTGGTATTAGGAAATAATCCTTTTTAACGTTCCGAAAATAATTTTTAGATCGGTGTTTAATCCCATCTCTGAAATATACTTTTTATTAAGATTTAATTTTGCAGGCATTATTTCTTTAATATAAGTTGCTTCAGGGTCTGTAGACTTTGCTAACAGATCGTTTTCGCTAAAATATTCTAACGAAGCATAATCAGTGATACCGGGTTTAACCAATAACACTTTTTTTTGCTCATCATTGTATAGATCAACATACTTGCGCACTTCCGGTCGTGGTCCAACTAAACTCATATCACCAATAAGTACATTTATTAATTGCGGCAATTCATCGAGTTTGTATTTTCTTAAATAAAAACCAATTGCTGTTATGCGAGGGTCTCTACCACCAACCGTTAGTAGACCTAATTTATCCGAATTTTTTTTCATGGTTCTAAATTTTAATAGACCAAAATCACTATTTCCCTTTCCTACTCTTTTTTGTGTATAAAAAACCGGAAAGCCACTATTAAGGAGAATTAATAGAGCAATGATCAAAAAAAACGGTAATAAAATTAGCAAGCCAATTATAGAAGCAATAATATCAAATATGCGTTTTGGTATAGACTGCACTTTATTATTTTATAACAGCATTAACACTTTTAATAACAGCATTTACAACTGTTTTAATTTGCTCATCAGTAAGATCATGAAAAATTGGCAAACTAATTTCGCGACTATAATTATCGTAAGTGGTTTTGTAATCCATTAAATTATAACCCAAGTTTTTATAATAGGTCATGCCCGGTACCGGCAAGAAATGTACGTTAACACTTACATCTTCATCAAATATTTTTTGAATAATAGCGTCGCGTTGTTCTTCGGTAATATTTTTAATGCGTAAAGGATACAAATGAAAACTGCTTGTTTTAGAAGGGGTAATAAACACGGGCAATTCAAATACACTGTTGTTTCTTAATAAACTCGTGTAAGAATCAACAATATGTTTTCGTTTAACTAAGGTGTCGTTATCATAACGCTCTATCTCAACCAAGCCAATTGCAGCGCTAAGATCGGTCATGTTACATTTATATCCTGCTTCAACAATATCATAGCGCCAGTTTCCTTTTTGAGTTTTTGCAAGCGCATCTTTATTTTGTCCGTGTAAGGTAGTTATACAAAGTTGTTTGTAAATCTCTTCATTATTAAAAGGTTCAGGCAAATTTAAAGCAATGGCTCCACCTTCGGCTGTACTAAGATTTTTAACAGCATGAAATGAGAATACACTAACATCGGTTAAAGAGCCTGCTACTTTTCCTTTATAACGTGCTCCAAACGAATGAGCAGAATCGCTAAGAATTAATATGCGCCCTAAAAGCTGTTGATTGGAATTGTTTGATGGAACAAATTTATCTTTATGTTTTTGTACAAGCGCGTTTATTTCATCATAATCGCAAGGTAAACCACCAAAGTCAACCGGCATTATTACTTTAGTTTTATAAGTAATTGCCTTTTCAATATTACTAACCGAAATATTAAAATCATCGGCATTTACATCTACAAAAACAGGCTTAGCACCACAGTGAATAATTACATTTGCTGTTGCGGAATAAGTATAGGCAGGCAAAATAACCTCGTCGCCTTCTTCAACCCCAAACCATCGCAAAATTACCTCTAGGCCTGCGGTTGCAGAATTTAAACACAAGGTGTTTTTGTTACCGCAATAACCGGTTATCTTTTTTTCAAAAGCTTTTGTTCTTGGTCCGGTAGTTATCCAACCGCTTTTTAAAGCTGCAACAACCTCCTCACAAATTTTATCGTCTATTCTTGGGGGTGAAAATGGTATCATGCTATAATATGTTTACTTGTGTAGCTCCAAAGCCGTACTCTTTATAAGATCCATCTTGATAGGTAACACCTTTAGTTTGTTTTAATCTGGCAATAATTTCTTGTTTTAATCTACCGTTACCAACACCATGTATAAAAATGATCTTTTTCATGTTCTTAAAAATAGCAGCATCCAATTCGTTTTCAAATTTTTCGAGTTGAATGTTAAGCATTTCAAAATTACTTAAACCTTCGGGTTTATCAACAAGTTCGGTAATATGAAGATCAACTTCTTTTTCTAAAGATCTTAAATACTCTTTATTTGATTTTGATACCTTAGATCTTGAATTAAATTCTTTTACACTTTTTAATCTTGCAATATCAACCAAACTCAATTCTTGCTCAACATTAGTTTGAGTAAAAAACTCATCCTTTAACAAAAAGCCATGAACAGGAAGTTTAAATTCATCATGCCTAATTGCCTTAGATTCTGCAAGGGTTTTAGGACTTACATTTACAATTTCTACAATTGGTAATTGCGCTTTAAAATGGGTGTTTTTATAGAACAGGCACTCTATTTTATGATAACTATAATCTTTAAAAAACTGAATTTTTACCTGTTTTAATAAGATCTTTTGGTATGCACCCAACTCGCCATGCTTAAGGGTTTGAAAATATTCATCGTCTTTTATTGAGTAAGAGAATAAAACATTAAAAGAGGAAGAATTAAATAAATAGATCTTGTAATCATTAATTAAAGTTGGTAGTTCGTGATCTGGTTCGATGATCAAATAAATGGCATCATTAAAATGCACATCAGGGTTAAGCTCGATGTTATCGGCATCTTTATCAATAATTAATTCGGTGTGTATAGGCACTAATTGAGCTGCTAGATAAGGGATCTCAAAACCATCCGGCATTTCAACAAATACCGATAATTTATCTTTTATCCTCGAAACAACACCTTCGCCCGTTTCGTTCAAAAATCTTACCTTATCTCCAATTCTCAATTTCATTATAAATTAAGGATATAAGCTCCCGTTTGTTTTGTTTTAATTAATTCAATTCCAAATTTACGACTTAATTCTTCGTTTTTTTTGCTAGTTACACTATTATTTGAACCATCTATTATTATTGCTTTTAGCTTACTAAAACCCTGTATGTGTAACTTTGTTAATCTAAAATTATTGGCCAGTACTAAATAGTCTATTTTTTGAAAAGGAATATCCGGCAAAAAATTAGCTTTAGTTAAAATTAAAATACTTTTGTTTTTTTTGGAAACATAGTTAAAATCGTTAACCGCCAAATGTGTATTGTTAAAAGAAATAACGTGCGGTTTAGTATGGTACATAGATTTAGAAGAATCTAATTCATTTAAAACCGAAGTGGTTGTATTTTTTACCAACACACTGTGTTTTTTATTGATCTGATAAACAACAAACATATTTTCGCTTTTAGAATGAAACGAGTTAGCAATTGCAAAAATCTGCCAACCAATTAGTATAACAAAACTTAAAGCTACTTGTTTATAGGATTTGGTTTGAAAAGCAATAGATAACAGAATGATAAGAGCCGACAAAAAAAGAGCATCATTAAGGGTAAAATCGATACTATCTATATAACCAAACCGGGCCGAATTAAAAAAGGTAATAAAAGCAATTAGCCAATTGGTAATGTAATTTATTATAAATGCAACAGATCCTATTTTTAATACAATTAATATCGCCAGCATTAAAATTAAAAAACTTGCCGGTACTACAATAATATTACATACAAAAAACCAAAGCGGAAATTGCTTAAAATAAAACAACGTAAGCGGTAAAGTACTTATAGTTGCAGCAAACGAAACCGTTGTACCTTGCCATAGCCAATTTAAAAAATAATTTTTCGGCTCCCAACATCTTGCTAATTTTGGCTGAAAATAAAGTAAACCAAACACTGCAAAATAACTTAATAAAAACCCTACATCAGTTATAAAAAAAGGATCGTAACTTAATAAAATAAAAGCCGACACTAAAAGAATATTTATTTGATTTCGATGGTCTGATCTAAAAAATATTTTGCCAAAGCCCAATAAATTAAACATGATCACTGCCCGTAATACCGGTGCCGAAAAGCCCGTTATTAAAGCAAATCCCCACAACAAACCGGTAATTATTAAAAATTTTAGGAGTTTATATTTTCTTTTTCTATCAACCGCATCAAACAAAAAGCTTAATACTAAGTAAATTAAACCGGTATGTAAACCCGAAACAGAAAGCACATGCAAAGTGCCTGAATGAGAAAATGATTCTACAACTTGTTTATCAATTTCATCATCGTAACCAGTTAATAATGCAGAACAAATACCATAAGCATTGGCTGTTAATTTACTAGTTTTTAATTTTTGAAGTACGTATTGTTTAATAAGTAAACCATTGTACCATAACGAATTCAACTGAACAGGTATAGGCAAAACACAATACCCTTCTTTATTTATAAAGGCAGTATGAAATATTTGTTTATTGGATAAATAGCGCTTGTAATTAAATTCATATGGATTTTTAGGTTCATCAACAGACAAAAGTTTGGTTTTAAAAACAATTGTATTGCCCACTTTTAATGTATTGTTAGTGTCGGCGTTTTTAAAATACGCTATTAAAACTCCCTTTGCTTTTTTGTAACCCGAATCGGTTTTTATTTCATTTACATCCAACCTGCACTTAATAAATTTTTCTTTTTCAATTGGCAGATCACTTATGGTTGCTATAAAAAAATTGGCTGAATCGTTTTTAAGGTACTTACCATAATAATTACTATTATTTGAAGTATTAGAGTTAAAAACTAAGTTAATAGCCAAAAGAAAAAAGAAAACATCAACACAAATTAAAAATACCCTTTTTGTTAAAACACTTTGTTTGTTTTTAAGCTTTAAACTTATGGCAATGGCAAGTAAACCAATAAAAAAAAATAAGTTAATGGAGTGCAGATCAAAATTTACACCCAATAAAATACCAATTACAAAAGGGACCATTATCCTGAAAAAGGGAATATTTGTAAAAACTTTGGTCATTCGAACATTAAAGCTAAAAAAAAATCCCGTCTGGCTTAAAGCAAGACGGGATTAATTATAAAAAAAATATTCTTAGTTGATCACTAATTTCTTCGACATTTTAGCACCATTTATAGAAAGATTAACAAAATAAATACCTTTTGAAAGAGTTCCGTTTTTATTAATAGAAACAACTTGCTCTCCGGCAGAGAATGTAGTGTTTATAGCAGGTAACACATTGTTTCCTAAAATATCAATCACATTTACTGTAACATTTGCAGCATCATTTAAATTAAATTTAAGATTAGCTTCGCTGTTAGACGGATTAGGATATAAATTTAATTTATAGCTTTTTGTTAATTCATTAATTCCGTTAGCTAAACCTTCAAAATTAACTGCATCAATAAATAAACGGTTTCCGTTTCCGGCAGCTGGATCTTCTGTAAAAACAAAACGGAATAAAACGCTTTGAGAACCGGTAATATTAAACCAATTTGGATGTTCGGTTACATTAACTTGTTTCCACTGAGCTAAAGTTGGTACAAATGGCACCCCAGTTACACCGCCAGAACCAGCTTGCATAGTTGCAGCAGAATACTGCGTAAAATACTGCCATGATCCACCACAATCAACCGAGGTTTCTATAACTAATTTGTCAGCTTGTGTTGCAGAATTTCTTGCATACGCATAAGAGAATTTTAAACTATCATTAGGATTATTTAAAACATCCATCATTGGCATTACTAAAAAATCCTCATCTCCCGAAGCGCTTTGACTTCCATCTAAATAAAATGAACCGTTGCCATCTTTTGCTGCAATATTAGTTTGCGCCCATGCAACGTTATTTGGATTAATAACTTGCCAATTTGCAGGAACTCCCGGTGATTCAAAACTTTCAAAATAAGGTCCGGTTATTGCTGCTGAACCATTGAGCACTGTAACGGATTTTACAATTGAACTGCTGCCGCTACCATTACTTACTGTTAGAGTAACACTGGTAACACCGGGAGTTGGAAATAAAATAGAGGTATTTGATGCTGTAGGACTTGCAATTACAGCACTGTTATCTGCTGTCCAAGTATAATTTGTAATGGCTGCATTATATGAAAAATCTTTCATTAATAATGATCCACCTGAACAAACTGAGTAACCTGTTGTTGATAAAAATTGTGCAATTGGTGCGCAAATTGCAGTAGAATTAACACCCGTGAAGGTTAAATTTCCAACAGACCATAAATTATTTCTACTACTGGTTGCAGACTGGGCTGCAGTCCTCATTTTATTAGTTTGACCTGTAGTAAAGTTTCTAGGACATGAAGAATAATCCATGAAATTTTGGACATTTTGATAGTAATTGGCTGTATTTGTTGGATTTGGTGATGTACATGTAAAAGCGGTATTTGTTGAACTTGCAGGGCAAGTACTGAAATTACCTTTTGTATCTGGTGTATCAGATACACCATCGCCACCTGCCGATGAACCACAAACCAGACCCGGATTATTTGTATTTCCAAAAGTGTGAGTAAGATTAAACCAGTGTCCGATCTCGTGCGATAAATTACGTGCAGCCAAGCCGCTCAAAAATGAATAATTATAAATGATAGCATCTTGTATAGCACCGTTAGTTAAATTCCCCGGCAATGTTGTATATCCAACAACGGTTCCATTTTGGTTAGGCGCTGCAACAATATTCTTTACAACTATAACATTTAAATACTTTGTAGTGGGCCAAGTAATACCAGAAAATAACGCCGGGTTAAAAGCAGAAGACGGTGGATTGCGATCCCAATTGGTTCTTGCATCATAATGATGGATAATACCGCTTGTGCAATTGCCGCTAGGATCTTTTTTAGCCAACATAAATTTCATGTCGGAATTAATATATAAGGCCTGAAACGGCGCAAAAATTGATGAAAAGTCAGAGCCAGCCGCTGCAAAATCGCTGTTTACTTGAGCAAGAGCTCCAATTACGGCAGCATCACTTATGTTTTCGGGACCACCTAGATGCAAAATATGAAAAACCACAGGTATCGTGTACTCTACGGCAGCACTTTTATTTGCAGTTTGATTTTTTTCGTAGGCTAAATATTCTTTTTGCATAATATCCTGGTTTGCTTGAAATTTTTCACGAGTACCTGGATTTAAATTAAAATATTCTTCCATAGCATCAACTGTAACACAAGGTTGAATTTTATTGGTCTGACTAAAGCCTGCAAGCGCAGAAAATAGGGCAATTCCAAGAGTTATATGTTTTAGATTTGTTTTCATAGATCTGTATTTATTTGTTGTTATTTTTTTGTATTTTGGTTTAACTGGTTTATTGCCATCATGTCTTTCATTGTTTTTTGCATTCCCTCTACACTGCCATCTAAGAAAATCACATTTCCTTTTCCTTCTTGGGCAAAGTTTTTTACGGCTTCTGTCCACATACTAAACAAAATTAACGATGAATCTAAATTTGCTTCGCTCATTTCCTTGGCTGCGCCGGCCATACCTTTTGCCACTTCTTGTCTAAACAAAGCAATACCCTCCCCTTTTAATTGTGAAGCATCTTTTTCTGCCTGCGCAGATATTTTAATAAAGTTACCCTCAGCCTCTGCGGCCTTTGTTCTTGTAATTAATAAAGCCTGACCTTCATTTTCTGCAGCCGATTTTAGGTTATTACTGGCAACAACTTTTGCCATTGAACGCATAACCTCTTCATCAAAAGTAATATCGTTTAACTGAAGGTCGATCAAATGATAGCCCCAATTTTCAAGAACCTGATCTAATTGGTCTTTTACAGCATCAACAATATCTCTTCTTAAAATTAAAACCTCAGATTGCTTTTTTGTAGCAACAAAGGCGCGAACCGATCCTTCAACCGAACGCACTAGTGCTTGCATAAAATTACGCTCATCTATAAATTTAAAAGCAACATTTTTAATCGTTTCTTCATCGCTGTTAATAACAGAATAAAGCAACATAGCGGTAAAGTTGACGTTCGCTTGATCTATTGTAACGGCCTGAAAACCAAGCTCAGAACTTCTGTTTTGAACAGATATTTTTTTAAATACTTTTTCAATAAAAGGTATTTTAAAATTAAGTCCAGGACGTAAGATTCTTCTAAATTTTCCAAAAATAGTAGTGATAGCAATTGTTCCTTGTTGAACAGTAACAAAAGAAAGTAAGATTGTTAATATAACAATAACGAGAACAAAAATTAATCCAAATGGCGCCATAAAAATATATATTTGTATAAATGTATAACTTTTAAAGACAATATTAGTGCCAATTTTAGAGATGGTAAAAAAACATGTATAAATGGCTGCTTTTCATATTAATTTGGTTGTCACCTCTATCCTTTTTGTGTCAAGAAGTCGCAAATGACACAGTTCCTGAATATGAAAAAAAATTTACTAAGGCCTTAAAACTTATTGATTCGGCAAAATATGAAACAGCTTTGCCTATCCTAAAAAATGCTATTAAAGAAAAAAAAGACTTTTGGCAAGCTTACAATAAAATGGCCTATTGTAAAATAAAACTTAAAGATTATAAAGGAGCAGAAAAAGACCTTAAAAAAGCCGAAATAATTATGCCCATTAATTTTGAGACCACAAAACTTAATGGCATAAATTACTACCTGAACAATAAATTTAATGAGAGTAAAGGGGCGATTGATACCGCGTTAGAAATTGCAAATGATGAAAAAATAGATGATTGGGAACTCTATTATTACCGTGCATTATTAATGTATAAGGGAAAAAGCTATAAAACGGCACTTGATGCCTTAGAATCAGTAACCTATTTAAACCCAAATTATATTGATGCTTTTGTTTTGAAAGGAGAAATTAGATATATAACAAAAGAATACAATTATGCTATTAAAGAATTAAATGAAGCAATAAGAATAATGAAACCTGAAAACCCCGATTACAAAGCCTACAAGCTAAGGGCAAAATCTAAGTTTGAGGTAGCTGATCATAAAGGAGCACTTACCGATTGGAATGTTTACATTGACGGAAATCCTGGCCAAGAGGAAGCTTTAATTTCTCGTGCGGCAACTAAAATTAATGTAAAAGATAATACAGGGGCTATCCTTGATCTGGATGAGGCAATAAAGTTAAATGGTAAAAATGCCGTAAGCTATTGTTACAGAGGTGTTGCCAAATCTGAAAATAAAGCATTTCAAGAAGCTTTAAAAGATTACGACCTGGCCATTAAAATAAAATTTGATTACGCCACGGCCTATTTCAATAGGGCGGCCACAAAAATGGCAATCAAGGATAAATACGGAGCGTGCGAAGATCTGAATAAAGCAGATGGATTGGGTAGCGAACAGGCTGGAAGAATACTAGAAAAATACTGTAAGTAAGCATTTAAAAATAGATCATCATAATTTAGTGTTGTTTTAAGGAGTTGCTTTAAATAAAGCCACTAATTTCGCGAATTTATGTTGTTCACTTATTAAAAAATCTAATATTTATTTAGTGTAATACTATTTTCTAGCGATAAATCGCCAGAAAAATTATTTCACAAAGAGCCTCTTTATTTAGATCAAAAATGGTTTGGTGTTAATTTGTGAAATTCGTGGCTACTGAATCAGATCTTGGGCCAAATAATTAATTGATTTTAATTTTAATTTAACTTAGAAGGCACAACTAATTCAAATCTAGGTATTTGAACATTAAATTCTGTTTCATCAATTAGGCGGATCATAGAGTAAAAACCCTCCATATAACCTAATTCGCTAATTAAATTACAACCACTGTTATATTCGAATTTTTTACCAGGCTCAATGATGGGTGTTTCTCCAATTACCCCTTCTCCATCTACCTCACGCTTTTGCCCAACGCTATCAAAAATATCCCAATGTCTTTTTAATAACTGAACAGAAAAATCACTTTTATTTTGTATGCTAATAAAATACACAAAAAAATAATGATTTTCGCGGGGCAAACTCTGCTCCGCAAGATATCTCACTTCAACAGAGATCTCAATATTATGTGTTGTGGTTTTAACCATTTTGTTATGCAATTATAAAACGTTTTTGTTTAAGTAAATAATTTAAAAATAATATTTAACATTATTATGCCGGAATTGGTTGACTTGAAACTAACTGCTCGTATATCTTTTCATACTTAGGCAGAATATTTACAATATCAAATTTTTTAGACTGGGCAAAGGCATTATCGCAAAACTGCTTAAACAGTTTTTCATCACTTAACAGTTTAATGGCATTATTTGCCATTTCATCAACATTACCAACGTCACTTAAATAACCCGTTTTCCCTTGAATATTAACTTCAGGTAAACCACCGCTATTAGTGCTAATTACGGGTACTTTCATAGCCATTGCCTCAAGTGCCGATAAACCAAAACTTTCTGTTTCTGATGGCAAAATAAAAAGATCAGCAACACTTAAAATCTCTTTAGGATCGGCAACTTTACCTAAATTTATAACATCGTGACTTAAGTTTAACTGCCTGCAAAGCTGATCTATTGACGCTTTTTCAGGTCCATCACCTACCAAAATTAATTTAGCAGGCATTTCGTTTTTCACCTTTTCAAAGATCTTTACTACATCCTCAATACGCTTAACTTTTCTGAAGTTACTGATGTGTACCAGTATTTTTTCGCCATTTGGAGCATACTTGTGTTTATGACAGTTTTCAAGAGGGATTTCGTACTCCTTAATATTAATGAAGTTAGGAATGACCGTAATTTTATTATCTATCTTAAAGGTATTTAACGTGTCTTTTTTTAAACTTTCGGATACCGATGTTATTGCATTACTATGGTTTAACGAAAAACGAATTACAGGCTCAAATGCAGGATCGCGACCAACTAAAGTAATATCTGTACCGTGCAAGGTGGTTACATAAGGCAGATTTATTTTTTTTGATTTTAAGATCTGTTGCGCCATATAAGCCACAGAAGCATGCGGAATGGCATAATGCACATGCAAAACATCTAACTGT
>JBEIEI010000023.1:0-21467 GCA_040382975.1 Flavobacteriales bacterium | reverse complement strand
GGTGCATTTTTTCTCTAAATATTTTGAAGAACTATCAAAGGGCACCTTACGCGAAAAAATTTATCCGCTCATAATTAAAGAAGTTGGTTTTCCTACTTTCTTAACGCTAATTACAACGGTAGTTGGCTTTTTATCCTTACTTTTTTCAAGTATTAAACCTATCAAAGAATTTGGCATTTACACCTCAGTTGGCGTAACTATTGCATTCATTCTTACTTATACTTTATTACCGGCATTGTTGTATTATTTTATACCAAAAAAACTTATAACCGTTCATGGCACAAACAATAGAACCTACAACCTCATGCGAACAGGTTTGTTTTGGATATTTAGAAATCAAAAAACAATTTTAATTATTTCCGGTATTGTTTTGATCGCATCGTTTGTAGGAATTTCTAAAATAAAAGTAAATAATATTTTGCTGGAAGATCTTAGTAAAAAAGTAAAAATAAAACAAGATTTTATATTTTTTGACGAAAACTATAGTGGCGTTAGGCCTTTTGAACTATTAATAACAGTGAAAGATAAAACCAGATCGGTTTGGGATTATGATGTTATTACCGAATTAAACAAAGTAGATGAATTTATAAAAAAAGAATATGATGCCGGTTTTTTAGTTTCCCCATCAAGCCTGGTAAAATCTATTTATCAGAATTCAAATAACGATTACGATTTAAAATTTCCTGCAATAGAAGAATATGACCCTATTTCAAAACAATTAAAAGGCAATAATAAAAACCGCGATGTTAAACGCTTGATAACACCCGATGGTTTAAAAACCAGAATAAGTGCAAAGATCAGAGATATGGGAAGTTTAAAAGCAACCGAACATAACAAAAACTTAGTTGCCTTTATTGATAAAAACATAAATAAAAACTTATTGCAATTCGAAATTACCGGTGCTGCTCATCTAATAGATAGAAATAACGAGTACATGGTTAAAAACATGACGCAAGGCTTTTTGTTTTCGTTGTTGGTTATTGGCATTCTTACCTTTTTCTTACATCGCAGTTGGCGAATGGTTTTGGTATTTATTATTCCAAATGTTATTCCTCTAATAATTATTGGTGGCATTATGGGTTATGCCGGCATTGAATTAAAAGCAGCCACATCCTTGGTTTTTAGTATTGCATTCGGCATTGCAACCGATGATACCATACACTTTATTTCGCGACTTAAAATAGAATTAGGCTACGGCAAAAGTTTAATGTATGCCTTTAAACGAACTTATTTTGAAACCGGTAAACCTATTATTTTAACTACCTTTATTTTATTAGGTGGCTTTATGACGCTTATGATAAGCGACTTTCAGAGTACTTTTTATTTTGGTTTTTTAATTTGTATTACAGTAATCATTGCTGTTTTAGCAGATATTTTTTTATTGCCCGTTCTTTTATTTTTAATATACGGTAAGCGAAAAAATAACAATTCTAATACTCCTGAAAATCATCAGTAGCCAAAAAAACATACTAATTATTGGTGGAGGCGCAGCAGGATTTTTTGCGGCCATTAATCTTGCTAAACGAAAACCTAATTACGAGATCACCATTTTAGAAAAAACAAACAAATTACTTTCTAAAGTAAAAGTCTCCGGTGGAGGGCGCTGCAATGTTACCAATCATTGTTTTGATAATGCAGAATTAGTAAAAAATTATCCCAGAGGGAATAAAGAATTACAACAAGTATTCTCTAAATTTAGTGTGCAGGATACGATTGAGTGGTTCAAACAAAATGGTATTGTTTTAAAAACAGAAGAAGATGGAAGAATGTTTCCCTACTCCAATAGCAGCGACACTATTATTGATTGCTTTTTGAATTTAGCAAAACAACTTAACATTAAAATAAAAACCGGTTGCGAAGTTTTATCTATCAAAAAAGAGGGTAACCAATTTTCTTTAACAACTAACGAAACTACTATAATTACTGATGCCATTATTTGTGCGCTTGGTGGACATAACAAGTTGGCAGCCTATGATGTTATTAAAGATCTAGGGCTAAAAATTGACGAACCCATTCCAAGTTTGTTCACTCTTAATTTCCCTAACGAAACCATAAAAAAAGACCTGCAAGGTATTAGTGTACAAAATGCACAAGTAAAAATTGCCAACAGTAAATTAAATTACAGCGGTCCGGTTTTAATAACGCATTGGGGCTTAAGCGGACCGGCAGTTTTAAAGCTTTCGGCCTTTGCAGCAAAAGAGTTTTTTGAATTAAATTACCGCTCAACAATTTTCGTGAATTGGGTTTATCCATTAAAACCAAACGAAGTTGAAATTCTTTTAAAACAAATTCAAAAAGAAAAACATAAAGCATTGCCTTACACTAATCCCTTATTTGAATTACCAAGAAGATTATGGGAATTTTTATGTCACACTTCAGGTATTGATAATACAAAACCCTGGGCAGAGATCAGTAATAAACAATTAAATAAATTAATCGAACACCTTTGTAACAGTCTATACAGTATGGAAGGTAAGACTACTTTTAAAGAAGAGTTTGTTACATGTGGCGGTGTTAACTTAAAAGAGATCGACTTTAAAACCATGCAAAGTAAATTAGTGCCCAATTTGTTTTTTTGTGGTGAGGTTTTAAATATTGATGGCATTACAGGAGGCTTTAATTTTCAAAGTGCCTGGAGTACCGCTTGGATCTGTGCCGAGAATTGCAACCCTTAGTTTATTTCATTTTTATTTTTATATTTTTGTATTAATCAAATTAAAACGCAATGCCTAAACTAAAAATATTATTTATAAGCACCGCGGTTATTCTTACAACTGCTTTTTCAATATACATAGGTAAAAATATATTTTGTAAAGAAAGTGAATCCCAAAATCCGGCTCAGCCATATGATTTTTTTGCAGAAACAAGATCGTATCCTGATAATGTATTTGATTTGAAAGCCTTTGAAGCAGTTCACAATGAAGCTTTTTTGCAAATGCAAAACTCAAGAAGCCAATCTCCTACCCTTTGGCAACAAGAAGGGCCAAATAATATTGGCGGAAGAATAACTTGCATGGCAGTAAGTCCAACCAATTCAAATGTAATTTTTATTGGAACCCCCGGTGCTGGTATTTACAAAAGTACAAATGGAGGAGCATCCTGGACATCTGTTTTTGACAATCAAACTTCGTTATATATAGGTTCAATTGCAATAGATCCAAACAATGTAAACACCATTTATGCAGGAACCGGCGATCCGGCCGTGCCGTTTACGGTTTTTGTTGGTGATGGTATTTATAAAAGTACAGATGGCGGAATTACCTGGAATAACATCGGTTTAGCAAATACTAAAATAATCAGTAAAATAATTGTTAGTCCTAATAATTCAAACGAAATATATGTATCCGCAAATGGCAATCCTCTTATTGCCGATAATAACAGAGGTGTATATAAAAGTGCAAATGGCGGTTTAACCTGGAATCAATTATTATTTGTAAACAATCAAACAGGCATTAGTGATATTATAATGAATCCGGCAAACAACAATGAGATATATGCTGCATCCTACACCTGCATTAGAAATGCAACTGTAAATATCCGCTATTCAAATGATGCTAGAATTTATAAAACTACCAATGGCGGAAGCACCTGGAATGTATTATTAAACGGTTTACCAAATACAAAAATTAATAGATATTCAATTTGCATGAGTAAACAAAATACAAATAAAATTTATGTTGCTGTAAGCGATAGCAACTATGCCATGCAAGGTGTTTATGTTACCACAAATGGAGGAACATCATTTAATAACCAAGGTAACAATGGCATTTCATCTAATTACGGAGGCTTTGGTTGGTATTTTAGCGCAATTGAAGTTAGCCCAACAAATGATAACGAAGTTTATATTGGAGGAATTGAACTTTATAAATCAACTGACGGGGGGAATAATTGGAATATTAATATGCCAAATTGGTGGAATTACATCGTTCATGCCGATATTCACTGCATTAGTTTTGTTGGGGCCGGAAAATATTATTTAGGAACAGATGGAGGAACCTATTTTACAAATGATGATGGTCAAAATTATAGCGACGTAGATGATATTCCTAACACGCAATTCTATAGGGTGGAATATAATCCACACGAACCAAATAATTATTTTGGAGGCGCGCAAGATAATGGAACAACAAAAGGAAACAATACAACTATATCAAATTGGATAAGAATTTATGGTGGAGATGGATTTCAACCTAGATTTGATCCAACTAACCCAAACACCTTTTATGTAGAAACCCAAAATGGTGGTTTGGCAGCCACTACAGATGGAGGAAGTACCTTTAATTCAAATGATAATAACATTGATGGTAATGACAGAAGAAATTGGGATATGCCCTATGTATTAAATAAATTTAATCCCAACAAACAATACACAGGTACCTATAGAGTTTACAAAAACACTGCCGGACCAAATGATAATTGGGTGCCAATAAGCAATGATCTAACAGATGGAATTATTTATGCACCAAGGTTTCATAATATTTCTGCTATTGATAATTCAGATCTAAATGCACAAAAAATTTATGTTGGTACTTCGGATGCAAACGTTTGGACAACTCAGAATGATGGTGGAACTTGGACAAACATTACCGGCACTTTACCAAATAGATATGTGACCTCTATACATGCCTCACCAAATTTTTCAAATAATGTTTATGTAACTCACACAGGTTATAAATACAACATGTATATTCCTCACATTCACAAATCAACAAATAACGGCGCTACTTGGGTTGATATAAGTGGAAATTTACCACAAGCAGGAATTAATGATGTTTTAATATACCCCGGAAATGAAAATTTATTATTTATAGCTAATGATATTGGCGTTTATGTTACTTATGATGGCGGATTAAATTGGAGTCGATTAGGCACTAACATGCCACTCATATCGGTTTGGGATCTAGCTTATAATCCAAGTAACCAAAAACTAATTGCAGGCACCTATGCAAAATCTTTACAAACTATAGATGTCTCGGCAACAATTACAAAAGTAAATGCATTACAAGAAAATAAAAATGAATCGGTAAAAATATATCCAAGCATTTTAAGCAATGATCACTTTATGATTGAATTAAATTCTTTAGATAAAAAAACCGAAATAGTTATTTATAATTCATCAGGGCAAATAGTTAAAAAAAATCATGAGTTAACCGATCTAAAAACACAAATTGAAATTGATGCTCTTGCTAATGGATTATATTTTGTTGAAATAAAAACAGGTGATAATAAGGTTTTAAAGAAAATAATTAAAAACTAATTATTTATAGCTTTTAATAATAAGGTAAATGTTTAAAATATTAAGCAACTGTTAATACAATTACAAAAAAGGGTCTGATTTATCTTATAACTTCACATCCTTAAATCTAAACAAAATGAAATTTTTTATCGATACAGCCAATTTGGCTCAAATTAAAGAAGCACAAGACCTAGGTGTTTTAGATGGTGTAACAACCAACCCATCCTTAATGGCTAAAGAAGGCATTAAAGGGCAAGAAAATATCTTAAAACACTACGTAGATATTTGCGAAATTGTTACCGGTGATGTAAGTGCCGAAGTTATTTCTACCGATTTTGAAGGTATGGTAAAAGAAGGCGAAGCGTTGGCAAAATTACATCCACGCATTGTTGTTAAGATACCAATGATAAAAGATGGAGTTAAAGCCATAAAATATTTTTCAGAAAAAGGAATTAAAACCAATTGCACATTAGTTTTCTCTGCCGGACAAGCTTTATTGGCTGCAAAAGCAGGAGCTACATATATGTCGCCATTTATTGGACGTTTAGATGATGTTAGTACAGATGGTTTAAAGTTGATCGAAGACATTCGTATCATTTATGATAACTATGGTTACGAAACTGAAATTTTAGCAGCAAGTGTTCGTCACCCAATGCATATTATTGAATGCGCTAAGATCGGCGCAGATGTTATAACAGCGCCGTTAAGTGCAATTACTGCATTATTAAAACACCCTTTAACGGATAGTGGTTTAGCGCAATTTTTAGCTGACGCTAAAAAATAAGTAAACGATAATTTATTTTCACCAAAAGGCTTCATATACTGGAAGCCTTTTTTTATATATAACAGATCCTTTCGGCTGTTATTTGGTGTTTTAATTAAAAAACAGGCTATTATTTCAGAGAAAAGCACCCTAAATTTGCAAAATTAGGCAAATGGATTGTACTATATTTATGTGATTTCAGGCGAAAAAGCTATAAAAGTCTCTAAAATAGTGAAGAATTAAGGAAATAATTTTTGCAGTTGACCAAATAATACTATCTTTGTATCCTTAAAAAAAATTACAATGTATTTAACATCACAAGTAAAGAAAGACATTTTCAAAAAACACGGAGGAGCTGAAAAAAATACTGGTAGCTCAGAATCGCAAATTGCGTTATTTACTCTACGTATTGATCACTTAACCGGTCATTTAAAAAATAATAAAAAAGATTTTGGTACACAACGTTCTCTATTGAATTTAGTAGGTAAACGTCGTGCGTTATTAGATTATTTAAAGAAAAACGATCTAATGCGTTACCGTGCTATCATCAAAACATTAGATATTCGTAAATAATTTTTACGAATTTAAATTATTAAGAGGGGGCATTTCGAAACAGATTCGAAATGCCTTTTTCATTACACAATGAGATTAAAAAAATAAAATATAAATCAGTTCCGAAAACGTCGGAACACAAAACAAAAAAACATGTCACAAATAGGAACAACACACACATTTGATATCGGCGATGGTCGTATGATATCATTAGAAACAGGGAAGTTAGCGAAACAAGCAGACGGATCGGTAGTATTAAGATTTGGAGATACCATGATCTTAGCAACTATTGTAAGTAATAAAGATGCAAAAGAAGGTGTAGACTTTTTACCTTTAACAGTTGATTACCAAGAAAAATATGCCTCAACAGGGCGTTTCCCGGGAGGGTTTTTTAAGCGTGAAGCAAAATTATCAGATTACGAAGTATTAATTTCTCGTATTGTTGACCGAGCTTTACGTCCTCAATTCCCTGAAGATTACCATGCAGACACACAATTAATGTTGTCTTTAATATCATCAGATAAAGAAAATTTACCCGATGCTTTAGTAGGTTTAGCAGCTTCTGCAGCAATTGCAGTAAGTGATATTCCTTTTAACGGCGCTATCAGCGAAGTACGTGTTGCTAAAATTGATGGTAAATTAGTTATCAATCCAACAAAATCTCAATTAGTTGGTAATACTTTAGAAATGATCGTTGCAGGTTCTGCTACAGACATTGCAATGGTTGAAGGTGAAATGAAAGAAGTTAGCGAAGCAGAAATGTTAGAAGCTATTAAATTTGCTCACGAAGCCATTAAAATTCAAATTAAAGAAGTAAATAATTTTGCAGTAAAAGCAGGTTTAAAACCTAAACGCGAATATTGCCACGAAATTAATGATGCAGACCTAAAAGCAAAAGTAATGAAGGAAACTTACGATGCTGTTTATGCTGCTGCTAAAAAATTAGATCCAAACAAAAATAACCGTAAGGCTAATTTTAAAGCTCCTTTAGAAGAATTTAAAAAGCAATTTACTGCTGATGAATTAAAGTTAAGAGAATCTTTGATCAATAAATATTATCATGAAGTTGAATATGTTGCTGTGCGTCGTATGGCAATAGACGAGAAAGTACGTTTAGATGGTCGTAAAACTACCGATATCCGTCCAATCTGGGCTGAAGTTGGTTACTTACCTACTCCACACGGTAGCGCAGTATTTACTCGTGGCGAAACTCAATCTCTAACTACAGTAACTTTAGGAACGCCATTAGATAAATTAAGAATTGATGGTGCTTTTAACAGTGGTGAAGAAACATTTATTTTACATTATAATTTCCCCGGATTTAGTACAGGTGAAGCAAAACCTAACCGTGGCGTTGGTCGTAGAGAAGTTGGACACGGTAATTTAGCTTTACGTGCATTAAAAAAAGTAGTACCTACTGATACTGGTTACACTATTCGTGTGGTAAGTGATATCTTAGAAAGTAACGGTTCATCAAGTATGGCAACAGTTTGCGCTGGTACATTAGCCTTAATGGATGCAGGTGTAAAAATTGCTAAACCGGTGGCAGGTATTGCAATGGGTTTAATTACAGATGAAAAAGGTGATTACGCTATTCTTTCAGATATTTTAGGTGATGAAGATCATTTAGGAGATATGGATTTTAAAGTGTGTGGTACTAAAGATGGTATTACTGCTGTGCAAATGGACTTAAAAGTGAATGGTTTACCATACGAAGTAATGGAAAAAGCCATGGAACAAGCTAAGCAAGGTCGTTTACACATCATGAACGAAATGTTAAAAGCATTAGATGCTCCACGTGCTGATTACAAAGAACATGCTCCTCGTTTTGAAAGAATCGTTATTGCAGGTGAATTTATTGGTGCTATTATCGGACCAGGAGGAAAAGTAATTCAGGAAATGCAAAAAGCAACCAACACAACCATTGTTATTACTGAAGTAGACAAAACAGGTGTTGTTGAAATTTTTGGAACTAACTTAACTGATGTTACTGCTGCTAAACAACGCATTAAAGGAATTGTAACTGTTCCTGAAGTTGGAGATATTTATCAAGCCAAAGTAAAAACAATTATGCCGTATGGTGCATTTGTTGAGATCATGCCTGGTAAAGATGGTTTATTACACATTAGCGAGTACGATTGGAAACGTATTGATACTTTAGAAGGTGTTTTAAAAGAAGGAGATGTTGTTGAAGTGAAATATGTTGGAGATGATCCTAAAACTAAAAAAATAAAATTAAGCCGTAAAGCTTTATTACCAAAGCCTGAGGGAATGGTAGAAAAGAAAGAAGCTTAGAAATACTGAATAAAAAATTAAAACCCCAATAGAAATATTGGGGTTTTTTATTGCCATAAACTTTCTAATAAAGATTTAATAATATACCCAACTCTATTTGCTTTAACTAGGTTATTACTTTTACAAACAATATTTAAAAGGTAAACTTTATGAAAAGCAACAATATAAAAAAAGCACCGGCACTTATTGTTCGTTGTATTCTATTAGTTGTATAAGAAAAGGTTATGCCTTGGTTCCAAATACTGTTTAAAGTAAAACTATTGTGAAAAAATAATACTAACTCCTTTCGTTGCTAATATTTCTTCTGTTGATCCATTTGTATCGTCTATTATAAAAAGAAGGCTTGCCTTTTTGGAGCTTGATAACTATACCTGTTGAATGTTGTAAATAATTTGATGAAGATTTTGGAAATCGTTTACTAACATCATATTTGGCAACATTTTGAAAGTTAACGCCAACCACCTTTGTTAGCCAAATATTAAAACCAAAACCAATATTTTAATTGCTACCAATAGGCAAACTTCTTACTGTTCTAAAAGTGCCACCCAAACGAAAAACAACGTATGGATCGAACCAACCGTCGCTTTTAAGCATTTGGTTAAAATCATTTTTTTAATTCACCTCTAGCGAAAGAAAAAGCCCGGTTTTTCCTGCTTCATTATTTATTATTTTACAGGGTTTGTATTGATTAAAATTAAATACAGTTACAATACTAAAAGTACGTTGTACCAATTTTTATAGGCTAATACTTGTTGAGTAAGGTCTTAGATTCCACCTTGGGCCTGCATTAAACAATGTTTTTCTATAAATTTCCATCATCTTCAACTACATTGTCTCAAATGCCTATCATCCAATATTCACTGGCGCCTATTCGTTTTATAGTTTTACCTTTCGTATTCTAGAAGTGGTTTCTTTATTCTTAGTTGTTCTGGTAGTTGCTTTTGTTTTTTAACCAAACGTAGCATCATGACTTACAAGACTTAAAAATAAGACTGTAAATACAAAAATTATGTTTGACCTCATTTTCATTTATTATAACAAATATTTTATTATTTCTCCGCAAATAAACTCAGCTGCATGACCATCGCCATAAAACTCAGGAAATTCAAATTCTGTTTTAGCTGTTAAAGTTTCAAATGCACTTTTAATTTTTTCTTCATTCGCATCGGCAATAATGGCCGCCCCACATTTAACTAGTTCTACCCACTCTGTTTCAGATCTAAGAATAACACAGGGCTTTTCAAAATAAAAAGCTTCTTTTTGAACCCCACCACTATCCGTCATCACCAGCTTACAATTTTTTTCTAAAGCCACCATTTCTAGGAAAGAAGCAGGCTCTGTTATTTTAAACTGAGGATTAGCCTTAATCTCGCTATATAGATCTTTTGCCAAATTGGTTTCTAACAGCTTTGCTGTACGCGGATGCAAAGGCAACACCACATCTAATTTATGTTTTTTAGAAATATCGTTTAACGATCTAAAAAGGGCATTTAAACGCTTAGGTTCGTCCGTATTATTGTTGCGATGTATTGTGGCAAGAATAAAATTATTTTTTTTAAGTTTTAATTTTTCAAGAATGGTTGTTTTGGTTTCGGCAACAGCACTAAAATAAAGACTGTTGTCATACATCACATCACCACAATGGTAGATCTTTGGATTGTTTGCATTGTATGGTGGCATTGTTCCAACATTAAATCCTTCTTTTAATAAATTTATTAAACCGGTTTTAGTTGGTGTAAATAAAAAAGAGCTCACATGATCGCACATAATACGATTAACCTCTTCGGGCATAGCCTTATTAAAAGAACGTAAACCTGCTTCGATATGTATAACCGGTACATGAATTTTTATTGCAGCAATACCTCCAGCCAATGTTGAATTCGTATCACCATATAGCACAATGCCATTTGGTTTTTCTTTGATCAAGATCTCTTCAATACCGGCTATCATTGCCGCTGTTTGACTTCCATGACCACCACTTCCAACATTTAAATTATAATTTGGTGCAGGAATGCCTAACTCATCAAAAAAAATCTGACTCATATTGGCATCATAATGTTGCCCTGTATGAACGATCACTTCCTTTATTTGAGTACTATATTTATTTTTTATTGCCCTGCTCAAAGCCGCTGCTTTAATAATTTGCGGACGAGCGCCAATAATTGTTACAATCTTCATCATTAATTATTAACCTCTATTTCTAAATATTAAATCTTACATATTAATTTAAAGTATTCCATCATCTGCAAAACTGTAATATTGTTGATCACCTATAATTAAATGATCCAGTAAAGCAATTTCAAAGGTTTTTAACGCTTCCTTTAATTTTTTAGTGATACTTTTATCTTGCTCACTTGCAGTTAACTGTCCGCTTGGATGGTTGTGTGCAATTACTACGGCACTTGCATTATTTTCTATTGCTGCTTTACAAATTAATCGCACATCTACCACAGTTCCTGAAATGCCGCCCTTGCTTAAATATTCTTCTTTAACTACCTGATTGGCCCTGTTTAAGATCAATATCCAAAATTCTTCATGAGGCAGATCGCTTAAGCGCTTTTGCAAGATCTTATAAGCAACATTACTCGATGTTATTTTTACTTTTTCAGTCGTCTCAAGATCATTTCTTCTACGCCCTAATTCAAAAGCGGCAGCAATATTAACCGCTTTAGCTTCTCCAACACCATTATATTTTTTAAGTTCAGCTAAACTCAATTTTGCGATCTGATTAATGTTATTGTTATTCTCAGATAGCATACGTTGTGCTAATTGAACTGCAGTTTCTTTTTTATTACCCGAACCTAAAATAATAGCAATTAATTCTGCATCGCTCAAATTTTGTCTACCAAGAGTTGCTAACTTTTCTCTTGGTCGATCATCTTCTGATAACGATTTAATTGTTAAATGTTTAGGGCTATTTTTCACGGAACGCTAAAATACAAAATTGATTGACATTGCAATGAACTTTTTATACAAATTATTTAATATTCTTGAGTAATTTTAACCGCAATTTATGGCATTTTCAAAAACCGAATCCTTACAGATATTTAAGATCAAAGAATTTCGCTTGTTTGTTTTAGCCAGGTTTTTTTTAACCATTGCTGTACAAATGCAATTCAGCACCATTTACCTTCAGGTGTATTACGAATACTCAAAAGAAGAACTCATGCTTGGCATGATTGGCCTAACCGAAGCTGTTCCATTTGTTATTACCTCTTTTTTTAGCGGTCATGTTTCTGATAATTTTCACCGTAAACGCATCATTCTTATTGGTGTGTTTTTTTTATTACTCGGAGCCACCTTACTTTACCTAAACGCCGAACCCTTAGTTTATTTGCTCAAAAGTGCAGGCTTAATTGCTCTTTTTGCAATCGTTTTTTTATTCGGTATTATTCGCTCTTTTCTAGCTGCCAGTCTCCAGCCCTTTATGAGTCAAATATTACCAAGACAGTACTACACACACTCTGCCACATGGAATAGCACTGCCTGGCACACCGGGGCTATACTCGGACCTGTTGTTGCGGGCTTGGTTTATGGTTACAACAACCAACTCAATGCCAAATGGTGCCATTTATTAGAAGTGATTTTCTTTTTACTGGCATTGTTTTTTATCTGGCAAATTAAACACAATGGAGAACCCGAAAAACAAGAAAAAAAGGAATCAATTTTAGAGGGTCTTAAAGTGGGCTTAAATTTTGTGTTCAAAAACAAAATGGTGTTAAGTGCTTTATCACTAGATCTTTTTGCGGTATTGTTTGGCGGTGCAGTTGCTTTAATACCGGCGTTTACAGACAAAGTATTGCATTTAGGTCCAGAGGCTTACGGCTTATTAAGAACAGCTCCTGCAATTGGCGCGGTAGTTATGGCATTTTTAATGGCGGTTCATCCTCCTTCTAAAAAAGCTGGCCAGGCATTAATTTGGTCGGTAATTGCATTTGGAGTTTTTACAATTTTATTTGCTTTGAGCACTACTTATTTAATGGCTTTTGTAATGTTATTTTTTACAGGTGCATTTGATAATGTAAGTGTGGTAGTAAGGCATAGCATATTGCAATTAATGACCCCCGATAATATGCGCGGAAGAGTGAGTGCTATTAATAGTGTTTTTATTGGCAGTAGTAATGAAATAGGTGCTTTTGAAAGTGGTGCTACCGCCAAGTTATTTGGCTTAGTGCCTTCTATTATTGTTGGTGGTGGTTTAACTGTTTTTGTGGTTGCAGTAATTAATAAGCTTAATCCAAAACTTAAAAAGTTAGATATTAATAAACTCCAATAATTGAAAGTAACCAAATTAATGGGAAGTGCGATATTAATTTTTTTCTATATAACTGTCACTTCGAGTAAATTTCCGCTTGTCTCTTTGCGGAAATTGTATCGAGAAGTTGACACGAAAAAAATGGTCTCGATACACTCCGCTATCGCTGCGTTACTCGACCTGACAACATAACACCTAAATTAATAACATTGAAAAAAGACCTATCACATATAAAAGATTTTTTAGATGAAAATTATTTAAAATATAATAACAGATCGTTTATTGAAAATGATCCAATTTGCATTCCGCACTTATTCACTAAAAAAGAAGATATTGAAATTGCAGGTTTTTTAGCAGCTACAATAGCCTGGGGAAACAGAAGATCGATCATTACCAATGCAACAAAATTGATGAATTGGATGGATAATGAACCACACCAATTTATTTTAAACCACTCAAAAAAAGAACAAAAACCTTTTGAGAATTTTGTACACCGAACGTTTAACGGCAAAGATTGTATTTTCTTTTTAGATGCTTTAAAAAATATTTACAAAAATCATAATGGCTTAGAAGCCGCATTTTCAAATAAAAAAAACGATTCGGATTTTAATTTAAAATACAACATCGTTAATTTTCGTGATCTTTTTTTAGAAACCAAACATCTTCCTCGATCAGAAAAACACATTTCGAGCCCAATAAAAAAATCGAGCGCAAAACGTTTGTGTATGTATTTAAGATGGATGGTGCGTAATGATAAAAAAGGTGTTGACTTTGGAATTTGGAAAAGTATTTCGCCTAAAGAACTTTGTTTGCCATTAGATGTGCATACCGGCAATGTTAGCAGAACCTTAGGTTTATTAAAACGTACGCAAAACGATTGGCAAGCTGTTGAAGAAATCACTTCGGTATTACGAGAATTAGATCCAAAAGACCCTATTAAATATGATTTTTCGTTGTTTGGTATTGGCGTTAATAAAGTTTTAAAACCCTAATATGCCCGTAAATACTTGCTGTTAATGAAAAGGTAAAATATTTAGTTGCTTTATCTTTTTAAATTACTATTTAATCTTTAACTTAGTTCACTGTTAAAAAAATTACATTCTAAAATTATAATTATGGCATTTGACATTGAAATGATCAAGGAAGTTTACAAGAATCTTCCTGCAAAAGTGGAAGCAGCGCGCAAATTAGTTGGTCGCCCACTTACACTTACCGAAAAAATATTATACGCGCATTTACATGCCGATCAAAAACCGGCAAGTTTTGAAAAGGGAAAATCATATGTTGATTTTGCTCCGGATAGAGTTGCCATGCAAGATGCTACGGCTCAAATGGCTTTGTTACAGTTCATGCAATCTGGTCGCCCTAAAGTGGCCGTGCCTTCTACTGTGCATTGCGATCACTTAATTACTGCTAAAAATGGTGCAGCAACAGATCTATCATTCGCTAATACCGAAAGTAAAGAAGTGTTTGATTTTTTAGGATCAGTTTCAAATAAATATGGTATCGGTTTCTGGAAACCGGGTGCAGGTATCATTCACCAGGTAGTTTTAGAAAATTATGCTTTCCCTGGTGGAATGATGATCGGTACAGATTCGCACACTGTTAATGCAGGTGGTTTAGGGATGATAGCTATTGGTGTTGGTGGTGCTGATGCTTGCGACGTTATGGCCGGCTTAGCTTGGGAATTAAAAATGCCAAAATTAATTGGTGTTAAGTTAACCGGAAAATTAAACGGTTGGACTGCTCCAAAAGACGTTATTTTAAAAGTGGCAGGTATCTTGACTGTTAAAGGTGGAACTGACGCTGTTGTTGAATATTTTGGCGAAGGCGCTACATCAATGAGTTGTACAGGTAAAGGAACAATTTGTAACATGGGTGCAGAAATTGGTGCTACCACTTCTACCTTTGGTTATGATGATAGCATGAGCCGTTACTTAAAAGCTACAGGCCGTGCAGATGTTGCTGCTTTAGCCGATACTGTAAAAGAACATTTAACTGCAGATGCGGATGTATATGCAAACCCTTCAAAATATTTTGATCAGGTAATTGAAATTGATCTTTCAACACTTGAGCCACATGTTAACGGACCATTCACTCCGGATCTTGCTACTCCTATTTCTAAATTAAAAGAAGCTGCGTTAGCTAACGGATGGCCAACTACTATTTCAGTTGGTTTATTAGGCTCTTGTACTAACTCATCATACGAAGATATTTCGCGTGCTGTGAGTATCGCAAAACAAGTTTCATCAAAGAACTTAAAATCAAAAGCAGAATATTTAATTAATCCGGGTTCGGAACAAATTCGTTACACCATTAAACGTGACGGATTTTTAGATGTGTTCGATCAAATTGGTGCTAAAGTATTTACTAACGCTTGCGGACCATGTATTGGTATGTGGGACAGAATGGGTGCTGAGAAACAAGAGAAAAATACGATCATTCACTCTTTCAACAGAAACTTTGCTAAACGTGCCGATGGAAATCCAAACACGTATGCATTTGTGGCATCTCCTGAAATTGTAACAGCAATGGCTATTGCGGGCGACTTAACCTTTAACCCTTTAACTGATTTTTTAACCAACGAAAAAGGTGAGAAGGTAAAATTAGATGCACCAAACGGAGACGAATTACCATCAAAAGGTTTTGCAGTTGAAGATGCAGGTTACCAAGCTCCTGCAGCTGATGGAAGCAAAGTAACAGTAAATGTTGCGCCTACAAGCAGCCGTTTACAATTATTAGATCCATTTACTGCTTGGGAAGGTGCTGATCTTAAAGGATTAAAATTATTAATTAAAGCAAAAGGTAAATGTACTACTGACCATATTAGTATGGCCGGCCCATGGTTAAAGTTCCGTGGACATTTAGATAACATTTCTAACAACATGTTAATTGGTGCAGTTAACTTCTTTAATGAGAAAACAGACACTGTAAAAAATCAATTAACCGGCGCTTATGATTCTGTACCAAAAGTACAACGCGATTATAAAGCAAAAGGAATTGGTTCTATTGTTGTTGGTGACGAAAATTATGGTGAAGGTTCATCACGTGAGCATGCTGCTATGGAGCCCCGTCATTTAGGTGTACGTGCGGTTTTAGTAAAATCGTTTGCACGTATTCACGAAACTAACTTAAAGAAACAAGGTATGTTAGGATTAACATTTGCTAATAAAGCAGATTACGAAAAGATCCAGGAAAACGATACGATTGATATTTTGGGATTAACTTCATTTGCACCCGGCACACCGTTAACCGTTGTGTTAAACCATGCAGATGGAAGTTCTGACGAAATTAAAGCTAACCATACTTATAACGCTCAACAAATTGAGTGGTTTAAAGCAGGTGGTGCCTTAAACATTATCAGAGCAAACGTTAAAGCTTAATTCACGCGTCTCCCGATAGCTATCGGGAGCGAGGCGCTAAGCAATCTCACACGCAGCTTGAATATATTATTAAAAAGCCTCTCAATAAATTGAGAGGCTTTTTTGTTATATTTATATTATGAAAAACATCAGTAAATACTTTGTTATTTTCTTAATCCTATTCAGTCTAATAACCGAATCTTGCAAAACCCGCAAGGATTGCGGAGGAAGAAGAAAGAGAAAAATAAAAACCCAAATGGGCGGTTATATGTAAACACATTGTTTAATTATAAGTAAAAAAAAGTGTTACCTACTTCTTACCCTAATTCTCGCCTCCTTTGTCATTAATGCACAAATAATACAAGACTCTATTCCTAAACATTATGAACTTAACCGCCCGGAGTAAAATGCGTAGGATTATATTTATCAGGAATGGATGACAAAAGAATACGGGAAAATTTTAATGGAGAATAATTTAAAAATGAATTGCACTACTTGTGTAAGTATTTACAGGAAGGCTTTAATTACAATTGACAGTTTAGGAAAATTAAAACATTACCAAGTAATAAAAAGCAAAAAATGTAAAGAGACGTTTTCGAAAAAATTAGAAGAACGTTTTATGCAAAGGTTATTCTTGTTTAAATTTCCAATAGAACTTTATAACAGCAAATTTGAAGTAAAACTGGGAACAGGGCTTAATTTCTAAAAAAAATGTTTATGAAATTAGTGACAATTAATTGAGAATATCCAAACTGCCTAAACCCTCTCTTACAACAATAATTTCATCACCGCTGCAATCAATTACCGTTGAGGCATAAATATTTCCAAATCCACCGTCCACAACAATATCCACTTTCTTTTCGTATTCATTATGGATAACTTCCGGATCAGAAAAGTATTCTAAAATATCATCACTCGAATCGTGTAAACTTGTAGAAATAATAGGATTACCAAGTTGTTCAACAATTGCTTTACAAATTAAATTATCGGGTACTCTTATCCCTATCGTATCTTTATTTTGCTTTAAAAGTTTAGGCACATTTTTATTGGCTTCCAAAATAAAAGTATAAGGCCCGGGCAAAGCCTTTTTCATAATTCTAAAAATATGATTTGGTATAGGCTTTGTAAATTCAGATAAATGGCTCAGGTTAGAACACACGAAAGAAAAATTAGCTTTCTCTAATTTTATTCCTTTAAGCTTGCATATTTTTTCTAACACTTTAGGTTGTGTAATATCTCCGCCTAAGGCATAAACTGTATCCGTCGGATAAATTATTACCCCACCGTTTTTAAGACAGTTAACAATTTCTGCAATTGATTTTTCGGGTATGTTCTTATCGTTGATCCTTATTAGCACAGACTAAAGTTACAAAAAATCGACGAATTTGTTAAAGCCCAAAAAAGGTTAATATTTTGCTTAATTAGCTTTATTCTAGTAACCTTTTTTAATATTTGCATTATAGGCTTAGCCAATTATATATGATCAAAAAAATACTTTTTCTGTTTTTCATCACTTTTATCTTTACGGTAAAAGGCCAACGACTAAGTATTTCGGGAAATATAAATGATACCGCAACAAAACAAACGCTTCCCAATGCGCTATTAATGGCAATTAAGTTTAGCGATTCTACTCTTGTAAATTATACACGTACGAATAAAGATGGCCTTTTTAAACCAATTAAAATTCCGGTTGATACTTATATCGTTATTCTATCACACCCAAATTTTAATGACAAAACCTATTTGTTAGTCCCCTCAAAAACAGATACTGCCTTTAATTTTAAGAATGTAATATTGCCTCCAAAATCTGTTGAATTAAAAGAAGTAGAGGTTTTTGCCTATAGAGAAAAAAGTTACTATAAAGGAGATACATTGATCTTTACCGCCGATTCGTTTAAAACCCAAGCCAACGCTACTGTTGAAGACCTCTTAAAAAAATTACCCGGTGTTAAGGTAGATGTAAATGGTAAAATTACCATACAAGGCAAACAGGTAGATCAGGTGTTGGTGGATGGTGATGAATTTTTTGGCAGCGATCCAACCATTGCCACGCGCAACTTAAATGCCAATACGGTTGATAATGTGCAAGTGTATGAGAAGAAAAGTGAAGACCCCGATGCGCAACAAGAAACTGTTAAAGTAGTAAACCTTAAACTAAAAGATGATTCAAAAAAAGGTTATTTCGGTAAAATTAGCGGAGCCAGTGATCTTAATAAGTTTTACGAAAACGATGTGTTGATCAACAAATTTAAAAAGCAACAAAAAATGTCTTTATTTGGACTCTTTGCTAACACACCAAAACAAGCATTTGGATGGGAGGATGAAAATAAATATGGATTAAGTAACGAAAGTCAGAATAATTATGATCCTGAAACTAATTCATGGACCTCTAATAGCAATGGTACAGGCGTACCACAGACCTTAAAATCGGGATTTTATTTTAATGATAAGTATGGTAAAAACACAAAAATAAATACCGATTATACTTTCAATCAAAACCAACTTACAAGCGGTAGCGAAACCAACACACAATTTTTTTTGCAAGATACCAGTTATTCAAATCAACAAATTCGCAGTAATACCTTAAAAAACCAAATTCATAAATTTAATTTCAGATTAACGCAAAAGTTAGATTCTTTAACCGAATTAACCGTAAAACCAAAGTTGTATTACACTATTGGCGATAATACAAATTCGCAAACCGATAAGTTCATCACTCAAAACAACGAATTAACAAGACAAACAACAATTGTCAACTCCAATCATTCTGAAACGACCGATGCAAATATCCTCTTTAAATTGAACAGGAATTTCATGAAAAAAGACAGGAATGTAACCATTAACTATCAACCATTTTATTACGATTCAAGATCAAACGCCAACCTAAATACAAATTTTAATTATTATCAAAACCAGTTGCCTGATTCTACATTACTGCAAAAACGAACGCAAACAAATCATAAAGAAGAGCATGCTGCTTCTATCATCTATACAGAACCGCTTACAAAAAAATTTAAAACAGAAATTACTTACACTTTTAACTACAACAAGAATAACAATAACCGAACAACTTTAGATTTTAACGGGCAGGGTTATGATAACATCAACCTAACCCAAAGCAACGACTTTAAAAATTTCCGTCTTACAAATAAGTTAAGCACAAAATTAGTTTACGAGGTAAAAAAATACCGAATAGGACTACAAGCTGCTTATAGAAGTATTTATCAGGAAAACATTAATATCACTAAAGGTCAAAAATTAAGTCAAACTTTTACCAATATTTTACCGGCCGCTACATTTAATTATCGCATTAGTCAAGGTTCTAATTTAAGTGCCATGTATCTTACAAATGCTCAGCCACCCGATCTTCAGCAAATGCAACCCGTGGTAGACAATACTGATCCCAACAGAATTACTATTGGTAACCCAAACTTAAAACCCCAATTTAATCACAACATAAATATTAATTATTATACCTACAAAGGCGTAAGCGATAGGCATTTTTATTCAGGCGCAAATTATAACATCGTATCAAATGAAATAAACGAAACAACCACGTTTGATGACCAAGGAAAATCAATTACTACCCCTTTAAATATAAATGGCAATTACTATACAAGCATATGGTGTGGCGGCGCAACGCCTGTTTTTAATCGTTTTTTTAAAATAAACACCAACCTGAGCGCCAGCTTTAACAACAATATATCATTTGTAAATGATCAAAAAAACATCACTCAAGTATTTGATGTTTCGCCCAACTTTGGTATTGAAAAACAAACTGATAATTTGGATATTACCTTTGTAGCCAACTACAGTTACAATATTCCAAAACAAACCATTGCCACTGATTTAAAATCTTATTACACTTATGGGTTTGAAGGAAATATTACAGTTAAACTTCCTAAAAAATTTAAAATAAACACCACAGGTAACTATGTAAACAATGGCAATAGAGCAGTTGGCTACAACCTTAATTATTTTATTTTAAATGCATCGTTAAGTAAAACATTTTTAAAGAACGAGAATTTAATTGTTTCTGCCGAAGCTAATGACATTTTAAACCAAAACATTAGCAACCAACGCGAAGTTGTGACCAATAAGATCATAGACACTAAAACACAAATTATTCGTCGTTATTTTTTAGCAAGAGTTATTTTTAAATTTAATAGTGTAAATAAAAAGGAGGAAGAAGATGACTATTAAAAAATTATTAATGGCTTTTATTTTGACTGTTTTTTGTATTTCAGTAAGCGCGCAGATCACCTCGGCAAAAATAACTTTTGAGCGTAAAACCAATCTTTATAAAAAGCTAAAAGGCAATGTAGAAAATTGGTTAAAAGAAGAAGATAAAGTAAAAATCGACTATTTTGAATTATTTATAAACGACACTTGTTCTTTGTTTAAGCCACAAGAAAGCGATCTTAAAGAAAATATGAGTTGGGCAACATCTAAAAATACTGTGCTGCAAAATTTTAAATTAAACACCCGTTATTTAATTAAACCCATGTGGGGCGAAGAATTACATTTAACCGACAGTATGTTTAAACGTAAATGGAAAATTACAGAAAGCAGTCGCAAAATTGCCGGCTACGCATGCCGTAAAGCGGTTTGGCAGGCAAACGACAGCACGCGCATTTACGCTTGGTTTAGTTATGACATTGTGCCAGCTACCGGCCCCGAAAGCTTTAATGGGCTACCCGGAACTATTTTAGGGCTTGCCACAGAAGATGGTGGTGTTGTTTATTTTGCCAAAAAAGTAGAGGTTTTAACCCCCACTCCTGCAACGTTTATTTTACCAAAAAAGAAAAAGGTATACACTATACCTGAACTTAAGGCCCAAATGGAAAAACAATATGGCAAAGAAAAATGGTTTAAAAACATGATCCACGAACAATTCGGTATCTGGTAAAAGCAAAACGCCGCTGCTTAGCTTATCCAAACAGGTTTGCTGAGCGGAGTCGAAGCAAGGTTGCTGAGCGGAGTCGAAGCAAGGTTGCTGAGCGG
>JBEIEI010000022.1:0-21703 GCA_040382975.1 Flavobacteriales bacterium | reverse complement strand
GCTCAAAAAGCCTTAAATAATATTTCGTTTGAAGTTGGCAGCAATGAAATTGTTGGATTTTTAGGTCCGAATGGTGCCGGTAAAAGTACCATGATGAAAATTTTGACTTGCTACATTCCGCCAACAGAGGGAAGCGCCAAGGTATGTGGTTTTGATATCACTGAACAAAGTTTAGAAGTTAGAAAACAAATTGGTTATTTGCCCGAGCACAATCCACTTTATTTGGATATGTATGTGAAAGAGTTTTTAGAATTTGTTGGTGGCATTTATAAAATTAAAAATATTAAAAGCCGTGTTAAAGACATGATCGACATGACCGGCTTACAAGTGGAACAAAATAAAAAAATTGGTGCCTTGAGTAAAGGATACCGTCAGCGTGTAGGTTTAGCGCAGGCTATTATTCACGATCCAAAAGTGTTGATCATGGATGAACCTACAACAGGTTTAGATCCAAATCAGTTAGAAGAAATACGTGGCTTAATTAAAGCCTTAGGCAAAGAAAAAACGGTTATGCTAAGTACGCATATCATGCAGGAAGTGGAAGCCATTTGTGACCGCGTAATTATTATTAATAAAGGTGAGATCGTTGCAAATGATGAAACTAAGAACCTTCAAAAAAATACTACCAAACAAATTATTACAGTTGAATTTGATAAAGAGGTTTCCGAAAAATTACTTCGTAAAATAAATAATATTGAAGAAGTAAAATCATTAAGCGGCAATACCTGGCATTTATCATCTACTTCAAAAGAAGATATTCGTAAAGACATTTTTAATTTTGCTGTTGCCAATAATTTAAGCGTGTTAACCTTAAATAAAGACGAGCAAACAATGGAAGATGTTTTTAAGGAATTGACAAAGAAATAAACTAAGGTCTATAAAAAACCTTATAAGTAAACTCACCTTTTTGGGTTGGACTAACAAAGAAATTAAATTTATTAAGTGTTTTTAATTGTTTTGTTACTTCCTCTTTTTGTTTTTTAGTAAGATCGTAGGAGTTAATAAATTCAACTTTAGTAACAGCTTTTTTCTCGTTTATAAAAAGTGTAACATCAAATTTTTGATCTAAGTTTTCTTTAACTAGTTTTTCTTTAATGTCTTTTGTTATCGCAGCTTCGCCTCCTGTATAATAACAATTAATAAAATTATTATCTTCTCTTTTCTCATCAGTAGCTTTAGTTATTTCTTCGGCTTCTGCAGCCTTGGTTGTTACAGGCGCTCCGGGTTTGTAATCAATACTCTCCGGCGCAGCGGCAACATTCGCATCGTATTGTTTTGCTCTTGCTTTTTTTGATTTTTCTTTGGCTACTTTTTCTTCTTTATTAACAACTCCACCATAGGGAGTATAAGTTGCAACCTGATTTAAATTCTTTTTAGAATCTGCATCATCATTTTTGCCTTTAGCACTCTTGCTTTCAAGAACTACTTCATCTTTTGCGTAAGCTTCAGATTCTGCTAATTTCGGACTTTGTTGAACCGCACTTGGCACCGATTTAAAAGCATCGCTTTCTTTATCTTTTGAATGACTCGTTTTTGCAAGAGCATCTAACTTTGTTGTTTGATCGTATTGCGCACCAATACCTTCACCGGCTTTAGTGCTTTCTTGTTTTTTTTCCGCCTGGGCAACGCCACTAGCAGCCTGTTCCTTAGCAGTTGTTGTTGCCATTCGTGAGTTTGGTCCTTTTGTTTTTTCTTCGTCCAATAAACCTTTTTGGTCGGCCTTTTGGCTTTCAGAAATTTCTTTAGCGGGTGCTTTTTCAGAAACAACGTCTTCCAATGGCGCTGCAGCCTCTTCTTTTAATTCGTTTTTAGAATCAGGTAAGGCAGTTTGCTGTGTTTCTTTTATAGCAAGATCGCTGCTTTTTGAAATAGAGTTTGAATCGTTTACAATAAATAAAACACTAAGTCCAATTACTAAAGCTAAACCGGCAGCGGCAAACCAGTAAATTTTTGGGTTATGACTTTCTTTTTTAATAAATACTTCTTCTTTGATACGTTTGTCCAAAGCAGCCTTTAATTCATTGGCTTCGTCTTTAGATGAAAGCATATCAAATCCGGCCATAGCATCCTTTTCAAAATCATCTAAATTTTGATCATCGGCTTTAGCCTTATTAAAAAGTTGATCTATATTATTATTTATTGGGGTCTTCATTAATTAAAATTTCCATTTTTATTTTTAAGTTGCGTTTGCCGTTTTGAATATGACTTTTTACTTCGTTTGCCGTGTAACCCGTAATATCAACAATTTCAACATAGGATTTGTTCTTTAAGTAAAACAGATCGATACATTTTTTTTGTTCGCTATTTAAAAGCTCCAAAGCCTGCTCCATGATTGTAATTTGTTTCTCTTTTTCATTTAGATGCTCAGGATTGGAGAAATCCATAATTAAATGAACATTATCTTTCAATTCGAGCTCTTTTTTAAGCATACTTTGCCTTTTGCGGAGTTCCATAAGGCAAAAATTCTTGCTGTATACATATAACCAGCTTTTAAAAAACTCGATCTTGTGTTTTTTTAGGTCTTTTAAAAGGTTTGTAAATATCTGAATTACTGCATCTTGCGCTTCATCTTTGTTTTTTAGGTACTTAATGCACAAACCTAATACTAAATGGCCATAGCGTTCATAAAGTATGCCTACCATGGCATTATCATCCTTTTCTAAAAAAGTGTTAATTAAATCGTTATCCGAAAAATTGCTGTATTTGTTAGTGGCACTCAATTGTGATACGATTTTAGTACTAAATTATTAAAATAACAATAAAACCTATTAAAAAGCAAACATTATATTTGTAAATTAGAATAAAATTTTAAAAAACTGACCAAAAGTTTTAAATATTTCCTGTTATTTTTTTGTGTGATCTCGCTAAGATTTCAGCAGCCATCTAACTATGATACCAACTCAAAATTTAAAGCTGTTTTCCTTTATAATTTTACCCGTTATTTTGAATGGTCGGATAATAAAAAAGTTGGGAATTTTGTCATCTATGTAATTGGTAAAAACGAAAATTTAATATCCGAATTAAAAACCTTGGCAAGCAAAAAAAAGGTTGGTAATCAGGACATCGAGATTAAAAACTCCTATGCGTTTGACGCAACTATTAATGCAAATATTGTTTTTTTGTTGTCTGATCTTTCAAAATCATTAGCGGATATTACATCCAAGAATAAATCTAAAAGTACCCTTGTAGTTGCAGAAAATGCCAATGCTTGCAAAGCAGGATCGAGTATAAATTTTGTAGTAGTAGAAAATAAATTAAAGTTTGAGTACAGTAAAAATAATGCTCTTAAAGCTGGATTAAAAACCAACGATGACATTAAAGCACTAGCTATTAATATTGAGTAATATTAAAAAAATTAAAATGAGCAAATGGCGCAACATAATTAAAACCTTAACGTATAGCATACTAATGCTGTGCGTTGTAAATGGTTTTGCGCAGACTGACAGGCTTAATAGGGCCCAGCAATTACTGCAATCAAAAAATGCCGAGTTAGCCAAATTAGCTATCGATAGCGTTATTGTTAATCCCGAAACTAAAGGCGATTACGTTAGCTGGACCACGCGCGCCTACATTTATTTTGAAATTTATAAACGCTCAGATAAATTAAAATTAAACTCTCCTTTACGCGATACTATAGTTTCTTCATTAAAAATATCAAATAGTTTAAAGCCCGACGAAACCTTTGCCACAAATAACAAAAAATTACTTTCTAATATTTCGGCAGGTTATTTTAATTTGTCTAAGACGTTGTTAATGGATTCTGTTAACTACAAAAATAGCTTAGTAGCTTATAATAAATTTAAAGAGAATTTTATTTTAGCAGAACCCGGAACAAATTTCAGTTCAAGAGATATAGAATATTATTTAGCAGCCGGAAGTTTATATTCTGATATTTTTAACAATGATAATAAAAATACTGCTTCACAGGAAATTGCAAAAATCACTTTATTAAAGGTTCTGGATATTCAACCGGAGAACCCTTCAGCCAATATTAATTTAGGGATCATGTATTACAATCAAGCTGTAAATCTTGGTAAAGGTTTAGATTATGGTGCCGATTTCTCTCAAATAGACGTGGTGCAGGAAAACATCATCAAACTTGCAAAGCAAGCCGAACAATTTATTATAAAAGTTTATAAGGTTGATAATGAAAATGTAAAAGCAGTTGAAGCATTACATAGCATTTACAAAATGCTGAACGATAAAGCAAAAGAAGAAGAGTTTAAAAAGAAATGTAAAGAGTTTAACATTAAAATAGACTAATGGCAATTAGATTCACGATAGGAAGAAAAATTGGTTTTGGTTTTGGCTCATTTATTGTTTTAACAACAGTGGCTTTTATTTTAACGGTTTTTACTTTAAACGATAGCAAGAAACAAACTGAAACGGTGGTAGGGCAGGTAACGCCAAGTGTGGCCGAATTAAAAGAATTAAATCTTTTATTACAACGCTCACACACCAATGTTTCAAAATGGTTTTATAATAAAAGTTTTAATGATGTTGAATTTAGAGATGAATTAAAAAACATTATTCGTACCGAGTATCCCCAAAAGAAAAAATTATTACAGGCTTTATCAGAATCCTGGTCGGTTGACGAAAAAACACAATTACGCGTTATTTTTGGTAGAGTAGAAACCTTATTTAAAGTTTACCAAAACGAAATTATTGGTCAATTAAATTCGTTGCAGGCATACGAAGATCCAAATATTTATATGATGGCGCGTTTGCCTTATGAAGACTCTGAAGTAAACATAAAAACAATTTACCGTAATCTTAACTCCCTTATTGCCTATAAACAAGAAGCTGCCGAAAAGGTGAAAGACGACATGTTTAAATCGTTTAACTTTTTAAATCGTTTTGTACAGTTACTAGGTATTACATTGGTTATTGGTGGTATTTTTATTGCCTTATACACAACACGTTCTATTACAAAACCTATTCAGGTTCTAAAAAAAATGTTGCTCTCTATGGGCATGGGCATCTTGCCTAAAGAACGCATTCAAACCAGAAGTGATGAAGTTGGAGAAATGGGAATTGCATTAAATGAACTGATACAGTCCATGGAGCAAACTACAGAGTTTGCAAAAGAAACCGGTGCCGGAAAATTTGACGCTAACTACAAACCATTAAGTAAGGATGACAGTTTAGGACATGCATTATTAAAAATGCGTGATGATCTTGCAGAGAATGAAAGAAGTTTGGAGCGCAAAGTAATGGAGCGCACTGAAGAGGTTGTTCGCCAAAAATCGGAGATCGAAAATAAAAATGAAGAGCTTGAAATTTTATACAAACAAGTAACAGATAGTATTCATTACGCCAAGCGAATTCAAGAAGCCATTTTACCGCCAAGCGCCTTAATTGATCAGATCTTGCCAAATTCATTTGTATTGTTTAAACCAAAAGATATTGTAAGTGGCGATTTTTATTGGATCGAAAAAAAGAATGGTCTTACTTATTTTGCTGCTGTAGATTGCACAGGCCATGGGGTTCCGGGAGCTTTTATGAGTTTAGTAGGACATAATATTTTAAAAGACATAATAAGTAATACTAATGTCATTAAACCATCAGAGATCTTAGATAAATTAAGAGAAGGCGTAATTAATACATTGCACGTTAGTAACTCCGGAACTCAATCTAAAGATGGAATGGATATAACTTTATGTTGTATTAATTTTGATACTTTAGAATTACAATACGCAGCAGCATACAATCCACTTTGTATTGTAAGAGATGGCAAGTTGATCATTCATAATGCAAACAAATTTCCTATTGGGGCATTTATTGGCGAAAAAGAAAATTTTGACAACATTACCATTCAGCTTCAAAAGAACGATCAGCTTTATATTTATAGTGATGGATATGCCGATCAGTTTGGAGGGCCAAACGGTAAAAAGTTTATGGTGGGTAATTTTAGAAAATTACTTGTACAGCTTGCTAATAAACCAATTACTGAGCAAATGGGATTTTTAAAAACCACTCTTGATAACTGGCAGGGAGATCTGGAGCAAGTAGATGATGTTTTGATAATTGGATTAAAAGTTTAATGATATTATTGTCAAAATGAAGCACTTTTTTATTTTTATTGTTTTTGTGTTTGCATCTTTGCAAAAAAGTTTTGGTCAAACACAAATGAATTATTACAAATCCTTCAAAAAGGAAATTGGAATTTCGGCTACAAGTATAAAAACACTTACGGTAAAATCATATAGCCTTAGCGCTCCTATTTATGATTATCAATCAGACACAGCTTCAAATCAATTAATTTTTTCAACACGTAAAAAAGATCCATCCGGCAGATTATATGTGAATAAAGGATTTATTGCTGGATTAGATTGCGCAAATGATTCTATCAATTGGTTGTATGAAAGTTTAAGATTTGATCTGAATTTAACAGGAGATTTTTTACTTTTTTCGAATGAGACCAAAACCAGTCGTTACGATAAAAAACATGGTTTTGAGGTATATGATTTTTCGGATAGAATTGTATATACCATTGCTGCCAACAACACGGGTTTAACCTACATTAATCCTAAAGTAAAAGACGAATTAAGTTGCCTTAGCTTGTTAAATGGAGCCCAATTATGGTCTGCCGCTATTCCCAGAAAGGAAGATTGGATGGATGTAAAATATTTAAACGATACCACTTTAATTATTGCGGCTAATGGAATATACGCAGTAAATATTAACCGAGGTTTACTTTGGTCGCATGCCTTGTTAACAGCCGAGAAAAATCAAAAATCGCTAGTTTATTCAGTTGTAAATAAAGCTAATGTTCAAAAAATTAATACATCCTATAAAACATCAACTGAAGATAATTTATTAAGTCATTTAGGTTCTAATATTCTTATTGACGATGAGGTGATCTATTTTGCCGGAAAAGAAAAATTGCTTGCTGTAAAAACCAATGGAGAATTGTTGTGGGAATTAGATCTTAAGAAATTACCAATTTCAAAAATGATATTAACTAAAAGCAGATCTGCAATCACTTTAATTAATTTGGGTTTAAGTCAGTTTAAAGAAAATTATGTGCTTTATGGTAAGCCTTTTGTAATGAATATTGATGCTCAAAACGGAAAAGTAAACTCTCAAAGTAAATTCACCAACTCCGAAAATTTGATAGACTTTTTAACACATAAACAATCCTATTTATTAGCAGATAAAAAAAGTATTATACAAACAAATTCAAACAACGAATCATTTGAAACGCTTATTCCGCTTGATGATTTTAGATATGGCAGATTTACAGAATTTATTAATGGCGATCAATATTATGTTGAAAAAGGTGGTTATTATGTGCCGTTAAATTTTATTAATGATAATGTGGTTTATTTTAAAACCGAAAATAATAAGGTTTACGGGGTAGATAAAGTTGATGTGCAATACGAATATCACTTTACTGAATTGTTTAAACGAGATAAGGTTTATAAAGAAAAAACAGTAATATACAATTATAAGAACACCCTAGTTATTAATAAAAATTTTGAACTTCTTGCTACTTTAGATATTGTAGAAGAAACTATTTTAATGAGAAATAAACTTTATTTTTTTGGTGCAAGGGTCTTGAATATTTTAGATCTGGATGATCTTTAATAGTTATTTTTCGAATTCTTCTATTGCCTGACGCCACTTTACAGGCATATCAACACTTACTTTATTCAGATAATCCATGGCAACTAAAACGCCAATGCCGTTGGCAGCTTCTTGAAATTCATCACCAACTTTTTTTACCAACGAATTTTTTATGGTGATACTTTTTGTGCCAATGTTAATTATTTTGGTAAAACAATAAAGGTCATCTAACAGGTAAATTGGTGTCATGTGGTTTATTTCGGTTCTTGCGATCACGAAACCGCTGTCATTCCAATTGATGTGTTTGTTTAATACCAGATTAAAATACTTTACCCGCCCTAATTCAAAGTAACTTAAAAAGCAGGCGTTATTTACATGGTCTAATCTGTCAATATCAATAAACCGAATTTGAATTGGTATAACATGTTTGTAATCCTGGTAATTCATTATGACTGACGGTTTAGTAATTCGTTCGCGAATTTTTTTAAGTTTTCCTTTTTTGTAGAATTTGCCGATACTTTGGATAAGCAATTGATAGCAATGGCTGTGTGTTTGTCGGCTTCGATCTGACAAAGCTCTTTTATTTTTAAATCATTATAGATCTCCAAAAAACCTTCTATTTTTTTAGTTGTATCTTTTGTTTTTAATAATTTGGCAAGTTGTTTTTGTTGTTTTTCGTTGGCTAACTCAACTGCTTTTAAAAACAAGAAAGTTTTTTTATTTGAAATAATATCTCCTCCAATTTGTTTTCCGAATTTTTCCGAATCAACAGCAAAGGCATCTAAAAGGTCATCTAGCAATTGAAAAGCAATTCCTAAATGTTTCCCGAATTCATATAAATTATTTTGTTCGCTTTCAGGCGCATTTGCATTAATAGCACCCATTTTTAAACTGCAGCCTAATAATACGGCAGTTTTATAGGTGATCATTTGCAAATAATCTTCAACCAATACGTTTTTCTCGTTTTCAAAGTTCATGTCGTATTGTTGACCTTCACAAACTTCAATAGCGGTTTTATTTAATAAGACATTTAGTTTTTTAAATTCTTTAAAGTCGTAATTCTCTAAAACCTGCGATGCTTTTACTAACATAACATCGCCACTTAAAATGGCAATGTTCGTATTCCATTTAACATGCACGGTTTCTTTATTTCTGCGTAAAGGTGCAGCGTCAAGAATGTCATCATGGATCAAAGAAAAATTATGAAATAACTCAACTGCTAAAGCAGAATTTAATGCATGCTTTGGATCTTTGTCAAAAAGATCGCAAGCCACCAAGGCAAGCAGTGGACGTAACCTTTTCCCCCCTAACGATAAAATATAATTTTCGGGTTCGTATAATTCTTTAGGAGATTTCGAATTTAAATTCGATTTATACTCTTCAAGATGTTTTAAAAAAAGTTCAAGTAATGATTGGTAATTATTCACGAATAAAAATTAAGATTGTTTTGCAACATCTAATAAATACGTTCCGTATCCACTTTTTGTTAAAGGAGTAGCAACATTTATTAATTGTTCTTTTGTGATATAACCCATTTTAAATGCAACCTCTTCAATACAGCCAATTTTTAAACCTTGACGCTCTTCAATAACCTGCACGAACTGGCCGGCTTGCATTAATGATGCAAATGTTCCGGTATCTAACCAAGCAGTACCTCTATCCATTATGGATACTTTTAATTTGCCTTGTTTTAAATATTCTTTATTTACGTCGGTAATTTCATATTCGCCACGCGGACTAGGTTTTAATTTTTTAGCGATATCTACAACAGAATTATCGTAAAAGTATAAGCCCGGTACAGCATAATGAGATTTTGGTTCTTGTGGTTTTTCTTCTATTGATAGTACGTTATTAGATTTATCAAATTCAACAACACCATAACGTTCAGGGTCGCTCACGTGATAAGCAAAAACCACTCCACCCTCTGGATTACTGATCTGTTTTAGTGTACGGCCCAAACCAACACCATAAAAAATATTATCTCCTAAGATCAACGCAACTTTATCATTGCCAATAAATTTTTCGCCAAGAACGAATGCTTGCGCTAACCCGTTTGGCACTTCTTGCACGATATAAGAAAACTTGCAGCCAATACTTTCTCCTGTGCCTAATAATTTTTCAAAATGCGGAAGGTCGTGGGGAGTTGAAATAATTAATATTTCATTAATTCCCGCCATCATTAAAACCGATAATGGATAATAGATCATTGGTTTATCATAAATAGGCATCATTTGTTTACTCATTGCTAAAGTAAGTGGGTGTAAACGAGTGCCCGAGCCTCCTGCTAAAATAATTCCCTTCATAGTGTAAAAATTTATGGTTTGAAAGGTACAAATTTTTTAAAATTCTAACTATAATTGATACTTTTAATTAAAATAATGATAAAATCCTTTAAAATAATTCCTTTTCTTCTCCTTTTTCAGGGTTTTTCGGTAAAACAGGATTCTACTTTTTTTCAAAAATTGGTTATTCAGGCCGTTAATCAAACCAAAATAAGGGTAACTTATGTTCCGGCCTATGTGCAAATAAAATATCCGAATGGCGATGTTCCTTCAAACACAGGGGTATGCAGCGATTTAGTTATAAGGGCATACAGGGGCGTTGGCATTGACTTACAAAAAGAGGTTCATGAGGATATGGTGAAAAATTTTAAGGATTATCCTCAATTATGGAAGCTTAAAAAAACCGACACTAACATTGATCACAGAAGAGTTCCTAATCTAATGACTTTTTTTAAAAATAAAAAAGCCCAACTGCCGATTTCTTCTAAAGCTGATGACTATGCGCCCGGAGATATTGTTACTTGGAATTTGCAAAATAAAAAGGTAGTGAGCGGTATAACTCATATTGGCATTGTTGTTGATCAAAAGTCTGCAGATGGCAGGCGATACCTGATAGCCCACAATATTGGTGGTGGAAATACTATTGAGGATATGCTTTTTTCTTATGTAATTATTGGGCATTACCGATTTAAGATATAAATAAGCGTTATTTGTTAAAATTGAGATTTTTCTCATTTATTGTAAGTTTTCAAAAGCCCCCCATTATTAATGAGTAAACCACCCCTTTTAATTATTGAAAAATTGAAAAATTGGCTAATTTAAATTTACTTTTGTTAGGTAGGATCGATATAATTAGATCTTACCAAAACAAAAAAACGAACAAATGAAGAAAATAGGCTTAATATTCACCTTAGCGTTAGTTTTAACAGGTTTTTCTGTAAAATCGCAAAACCCGACGTATAATCAACTAGTTTCTATTATTAATACCAAAATGCCCGGCTTAAATGTTTCGAATAAGCTTATAGCTTTTCAGGTATGGTCTACTGCTGATGTTAAGAGCAGGGAGGCAAATAAAGAATTTGATAAAATGTACACGACTTATGAGAATGTAAAATTTAAGGATGCTCATAAAGGAACTATCGTTGTTAGTTGTAATATTGATGACGTTACAACAGGAAACATTACTGCAGCCAAAGACGGGATTCATAAGGTAATTTCAATAAATAAATCAGAGTTTAATTTTTTAAATAATTTAACATCAGGAAGTAATTTGATGTATGATAATACAACAAACAAGGTATATGAGAATATTCCTGTCGAAAAAATTTGGAACTCTTACACTCAACTTATTATTCGTTAATCATGAAGAATAGATCATTCAAAATAATTGCAATTGCCATCTTAATGTTTTTAGGATTAAGCAATTCTTATTCGCAAAGTGCAGCAGCTTGTGCTAATGCGCAAAACATTTGCAATAACCCAAGCTTCCCTATGACAGTTGGAGGAACCGGATTAACCGGTTTGGCTGCCGGACCATCGGTTAGTAATCCTTTTTCGAACCCACAAGGCGTTAATTCGGGTTGTATGTTCGCAAACGCTCCCGGACCAAACTGGATGGTGTTAACTGTAAGCAGTAGCGGGATGTTAGGGTTTTCGTTTGGAGCTGCGGGAAGTCCAAATCCACAACAGTGTTTTTATGATTGGATCATGTGGCCATTTACACCAAGTACTTGCGCAAGTATATTTAATAATACGCTTCCACCTGCAGCTTGTAATTGGAATTGTACTTCAACCGGCGGAACCGGCATGGGGCCTACACCTCCGGGTGCTACAGGTTGTAACTACCAACCTTCTATCCCTGTAACTGCAGGACAACAATTTATTATTCTTTTTTCAAATTATTGTGGTGTTAATGGCAACGTTACTATTTCTAATAATGGAACCGCGGGATTAACCTGCAGTCCAATGTTAGTGCCTAGTGCTACAGCTTGCCCTAATCAACCGGCTGTTGTTACTGCTACTTGGACAGGTGTTTCAAACATTTCTTATACCATTAATCCTGGTAACGTTGTTCAGTCAAGTCCTAACTTTACAGTTAGTTCTCCTGTTAGTACAACTTATACAGTATTAGCATCTGCAACAAACACAAGTAATTCTGTAATTAATACGCAAACCACTTTCTCTTTAACAATTAGTCCAAATGCAACTTTAGCTATTACAAACCCAACTTTTTACTGTAGCGGTCAAAACGTAACATTTACCGTTAATCCTGCCGGAGCAACTACTTATAGCGTTAATATTCCTGCAGTTGGCACCCAAACTTTTGCAAATAACATAATAAGTATTCCCGGATTAGCTACACCATCAACGGTTGTTGCTTATTCTTTAGTCGCCACATACAGCACCGGTTGTATCGGTACAGGAACGACAAATGTGGCAATTGCTCCAAATCATTCTATTACAGTAAATACAACAAGCAATGTTTGTCAGGGTGACTTGGTTAACTTAACTGCATCTTTACCAACTGCAACTGCTTATGCCTGGACTGGTCCTAATGGTTTTAGCTCTAATGTGCAAAATCCTAACATTGCTAATATTCAGCCAACTTCTACAGGTATGTATACTGTTAACTCAAATATTGTTTTTAACGGAAAACTTTGTCCAAGAGTAAATACAACTTCCATCAGTGTTGTTCCGATAAATTCTATAACAGTAATACCAAACTTTACGCTATGTCAGGCAAGCGCATTAAATTTAACTTCAATATCTAACGGAGCTATTTCTTATTCATGGAATGGACCTCCTTCTTACACATCTTCATTACAAAATCCATCTCTAGCAAATATAATGCCTACGCAATCCGGTAACTATAATGTTACCGCCTTGTACACAGATGGTGTTAAAACTTGTTCAAATACTGCGGTATCAAATGTATCTGTAGTTGCTACATTCCCGGTTGCGGTTACTTTACCTGCTAATATTTGTCAATATGCAACTGCAAATATTAGCGCTATAGCGCCTACAGCAGTTGGTTATTCATGGGTAGGGCCAAACAATTTTACTTCAACCTTACAGGCTCCTTCAATTCCAAACATGCAGCCTAGTAATGCAGGGGTTTATTTTTCTACAGCAACCTTTGCTATTGGCACTGTAAGTTGTACTATTACAGGTTCAAATCAAATAAACGTTGTTCCTGTTAATCCTATAATTGTTACGCCAACGGTTACTGTTTGCGAGCCAACAAACGCTCAACTGGCAGCAAGTTCAAATGGTGCCGCCACTTATTCATGGACAGGACCTAATACCTTTACTGCAAATTATGCCAATCCTACTTTATATTTTACCACACCTACAGTTTCCGGTGTTTACACGGTTGTAACTTCATACAATAACGGGGCACTTGTTTGTTTTAATTCAAACACAACTCAAGTTATTGTAAATCCTCGCTTAACATTTACTTTGCAACCATACAAACAATTGTGCTATAATTCTCTATTGACGGTTAATGGGCCGGTTGGTGCAACCTCATATTCATGGACAAGTTCAAACGGATTCACTTCTAATAGTCAAAATTTAACTATTCCAAATATCCAACCTAATCAGTCAGGAACATATACTTTAAATGTATCCTCAGGGCCATGTGTTACTTCAGATAAATTTCAGGTTGAGGTATTAACACCTTTGGCATTTACATTAACTCCAGAAAACAGAACCATTTGTTTAGGAGACAGTGTTAAATTGTTTGCAGGATCTACAGGTGGAAGTCAGAATTACGCTTATGTTTGGAATCCCGGAATTTTCTTAGGTTCTCCTACTGGAAGTGTACAATACGGTCATCCAACTGGAACCACAATTTACAATCTTGCGGGTTGGGATATTGCATGTCCTAATTACACAGTGTTTCATACATTTACGGTTCAAGTTAATAAACCCCCAATGCCAGATCTTCAATTAGAAAAAGAGCAAGGTTGCGAACCGTTATGTTTGTTTTATAACACAAAAACACAATCTGATGCTGCAATTACAACATTTGATTTTGGTGGCACACGTGTGTTGCAAGCTGATAGTTTTACATATTGTTTAGACGAGCCGGGAACTTATTTTATAAAGGTACTATCAACCGGTAAAAATGGTTGTTCGGGAGTTTATGATTATCCTGCACCGATTGTAGTTTTTCCAAAACCACATTCAGATTTTAGTTGGTCGCCGGATATTGCTACAACAAGTAATAACGATGTAACTTTTAGTCCAACATCAAAATATGGTCCTATAACAAGTATTAACTGGTTATTTTCCGGAACAGGAATTGAGGGATACGATTCAACTAATGTAAAAAACCCACAACGTGTTTTTGAAAATCCAGGAAAGTTTCCAATCATGTTAATTCAAAGAACCGATAAAGGTTGTGTGGATTCTGTAATTAAAAACATAGAGATTGTTGAAGATTTTAATGTTTATATTCCAAATGCATTTACACCCAATGGCGATGGATTAAACGATATCTTTTTAGTAAAAGGATTGGGATTTAAAACAGAAGGTTTTAGTATGGAAATATTCGATCGTTGGGGACATTCACTTTTCTATAGTAAAGATCTTACTAAAGGTTGGGATGGAACCGCAAAAGGAATTCAGTCACAGGACGGTGTTTATATATATAAAATTAAAGCAGTTGGCGCTAATGGCGAAGGTCGCAAAGAATATGTTGGACACGTAACCTTAATGAAATAATTTTAATAACATTTAACAGCATCAATTCCTCTGCTCAAAAGCAGGGGAATTTTTTTTTAAAGAGCTTGTTGTTGCTTTCGTTTTTTATTAAAAAAACCGATTTAAAGGCAAATTCATCGCATTCAAACTTCGTGAATAGCCCATAATAATGAGGGAATAAGTTGTTATAACACCTCTTTAGACATATCTTTACAGAAACTAATTTTATCATGAAAAACGTTTTAAGATTCCTACTAGCGTATTTGTTTTTTAACCAAGTGTTAATCGCTCAAAACAATCCTGCACATATTCCTGGCACGCCTTGTAATGGCTGTGTTTGGGCTGATCCAAGCGCGAATGCAAAGCCAATTGGAAATTCCAATAATAACGTTATGAACGGTAGTGGTTCTATACAAACCAGTTATACTCAAACCGCTTGTGGTTTAGGTTACACACAGGTTTCGGCACGTTTGCATAAACGAGTATTTAGTGGTGTACCTCCAGGAACTGGAACAACTCAACCTTGTCCAATTGTGGTTACAGGTATTCCTCCTGGGGCGATAATTCAAGCGGCTTTTTTATATGCGGGTGGTTCGGGTGCACCAGGTTCAGGTAATTTTAATGCTACGTTAGTTAATCCATCAGCGGTTAGTCAGGTTTTTGCTATGGCGCAAATTGGAACGCATACCGATAAATGCTGGGGATATGGCGGAACGTGGACTTCTCGTGCAAACGTTACTTCAGTAATTACTGGAAATGGAACGTATACTTTATCGGGCTGTCCGGTAATGCCGCAAACTCCACAAAAGGATACTGATGGCGCAACATTATTTATAGTTTATAGAGACCCTGCTTTAAATATTACAGGAAGTATTGTTATTGCTGATGGTTGTCAGGTTGGCGTGGGCGGAACAGTCAACAGTGTTATTTCCGGATTTAACGTTTGTGGTAACCCAACTACTACACAAAATTTTATGGTGGTTGGCGACTTGCAAATGATCTCAGCTCCAAATTTGCGCATGAACAGTCTTGTTAATAATGCCACCTTCCCTGCAGCTTCTCAAAGGATTTGGGATTATATTCCGGCTCCCGGCGGTCCTGCTTTAAATGGGCAAACTACTGCAAACTATGGTATCACAAGTACAGGCGATTGTTATTCGTTAAATATGGCGGGAATGTTTTGGCAAACAGGTCCTTGTTTAACCGTTACAGCAGCCAGCACGCCATCTTGCCCAACTTCTAACGCCACAGTTACTGTTTTAGGCGGTAACCCAGCGTATACTTATACTTGGACACCAACTGGTCAAAACACTCAAGTTGCCACTGGTTTATCTTCAGGAACTTACACTGTTAATGTTGCCGATAATTTAGGATGTAAAACAGGTACCGCAGTTGTTTCTGTTACCACAACTCCATTAAATCCTATAACAATTACAAGCGGAACAATCTGTTCGGGTGGTAGTGTTGGTTTAACCGCTAATGGCGCACCCACTTATACATGGGCTCCGCCTGCAACTTTAAGTGCAACCCTTGGTGCAAATGTAACAGCTAATCCAATTGCAACAACAGTTTATTCGGTTTCTTTTACCAATACCGCTGGTTGCGTTGGTACTCAAACTACTCAGGTAATTGTTAATGCAACACCAACAATTAGTTCTGTTTCAAATAACGGACCAGTTTGTCAAGGTGCTCCAGTTACATTCTCAGTTAATACAAGTGTAGCCGGAACAACTAGCTTTGCATGGCTTGGGCCTCTTGGTTATAATTCTACAACTCAAAATCCTCAGATATTAAGTCCTGTGCCAACTAACTCAGGCACTTATTCCGTAACTGTGGTTAATACGTTCACAAATGGCGGCTCATGCCAGACTTCAGGCTCTACAAACCTTGCTATTGTGCCTGTTTCATCATTGGTGGTTACTCCAACTTTTACACTGTGTCAAGCTGCTAATTTAAATTTAGTTTCAAGTGCAGTAGGTGCAGCATCGTATTCATGGACAGGACCTTCAGCGTTTTCGTCTACATTGACAAATCCAAGTATTACGAATTTAATGCCTTCAAATTCTGGCAATTATATTGTTACTGCTTTTTTTACTAGTCCTGTTACTACATTGGTTTGTACATCAAATGCGGTTACTAACGTATCGGTTGTTCCTACGGCTCCAGTATTAGTTACAATGCCAAATAATCTTTGTCAATATTCAACAGCAAACATAAATGCTACAGCACCCGGCGCAATAGGATATTCTTGGATAGGACCAAATAATTTCAGTTCAAATCAACAAACGGCTGTTATTCCAAATATTCAACCAAATGGAACAGGCACTTATTATGCAACAGCAACATTCGCTATTGGCAGTGTAAGTTGCACAATTACTGGGTCCAACCAGTTATCGATTGTTCCTGTAAATCCAGTAATTGTTACACCAACGGTAAGTGTTTGCGAACCTAATAATGCTTTTTTAAGCTCAAATTCAACAGGAGCAGCAACTTATTCTTGGTCTGGACCAAATAGTTATTCTGCCAATATTGCTAATCCTACAATTTATTTACCAACACCGTCAATATCGGGGATATATACAGTTTCAACCTCTTATAATAACGGATCATTTACTTGTTATAATTCAAATACAGTTCAGTTAATCATTAATCCTAGGTTAACTTTTACTTTAGATGCATACAGAAAAATGTGTTATAATTCCTTATTGAATGTAAATGGCCCCGCAGGTGCAACCAGTTATTCATGGACCAGTTCAAACGGATTTACTTCTAATACTCAAAACTTAACAATTCCAGTTATACAACCAAATCAATCAGGAACATATACTTTAAACGTTGCCTTAGGAAATTGTATTACCACTCAAAAAATACAAATTGAGGTATTAACGCCATTGTCTTACACATTAACACCTCCAAATCAAACAATTTGTAAAGGCGATAGTGTTAAATTATTTGTTGGGTCTACAGGAGGTAGCGAAAATTACGCTTATGTTTGGACCCCTGGTATATTTTTAGGATCGCCTACAGGTAGCGTACAATATGGCCATCCATTAGGAACCACCATTTATAATCTTGCAGGTTGGGATATAGCTTGTCCTAATTACACAGTGTTTTATACTTTCACTGTTCAGGTAAATCAACCACCGGTTCCGGATTTGCAATTAGAAAAAGAGCAAGGCTGCCAACCGTTATGTTTGTTTTATAATACAAAAACACAAAACCAAGCTGCAATAACAACTTACGATTTTGGCGGAACAAATGTTATGCAGGCTGATAGTTTCACTTATTGCTTGCAGGAGCCCGGTACTTACTATTTAAAAATTGAATCTTTAGGAAAAAATGGTTGCAGAGGAGTTTATGATTATCCTTCGCCAATTGTTGTTTTCCCAAAACCACAATCAGATTTTACCTGGTCGCCGGATATTGTTACAACTAGTGATAATAAAGTTACCTTTGATCCAACTTATAAATATGGCCCAATTACTAGTATTAATTGGATGTTTAGCGGAACAGGAATTGAAGCATATGATACAACTAACTTAAAAAATCCTCAGCGTCTTTTTGAAACCCCGGGTAAATACCCAATTATGTTAATTCAAAGAACTGATAAGGGTTGCATTGACAGTGTTGTAAAATACATTGAAATAAGAGAAGATTTTAATGTATTTATTCCAAACACATTTACGCCAAATGGCGACGGAAATAATGACGTGTTTAACGTTAAAGGTTTAGGTTTAAAAGTAACAGGGTTTAGTATGGAATTATTTGATCGTTGGGGCCATTCGATGTTTTCTACAAAAGACATTACCAAAGGATGGGACGGAACAGTTAAAGGACAGCCGGCACAAGACGGGGTTTACATTTATAAGATATTCGCGGTAGGAGCAAATGGCGAGGGGCGTAAAGAATATGTAGGACATGTTACTTTGATGAAATAATTTAGTCATTTTTTTTAAAATCCCTCTGCAAGTTTGTAGGGGGATTTTTTTTTTGCTTAATATAAAGCATGTTAAATTATATTTATGTGTGTGATATAAAGGATTTAGTATTTGAAATACTTTCTTTTTTCATCTGTTTTTAGTGCCTTCACTAACGGAAAACAAACGCTTAATTGCTTTTAGTTAATTATGAATAAGAATTTTATTTTTTTGGAATGAAGAATTTATTCTCAAAATGAATCAACCTGCAATAGTGCGCAATATGTTGGCCATGTTAATTTGATTCGGTAATAACAGCTAAAAACTTTTCATAAATCCCTCTCGGTTAACCAAGGGGGATTTTTATTTTTGTGTACTATAGAATTCTTATGCAGCAGTATCACGATTTAATGCAACATGTTTTAGATGTTGGCGCAAAAAAAACCGATAGAACCGGAACCGGAACAGTGAGTGTTTTTGGATATCAAATGCGATTTAATTTGCAAGATGGTTTTCCGTTATGCACAACAAAAAAGTTGCACACTAAGAGTATTATTCATGAATTACTTTGGTTTTTAAAAGGCGATACAAATATTAAATATCTAAAAGATAATGGCGTAAGTATTTGGGATGATTGGGCGGATGAAAATGGAAATCTTGGGCCGGTTTATGGTTACCAGTGGCGTAATTGGCCAACACCAAATGGCGGGCATATTGATCAAATTACGCAAGTAATAGATATGATCAAAAAAAATCAGGATTCACGCCGATTAATTGTAAGCGCATGGAATGTGGCAGATATAAATAATATGAAATTGCCGCCCTGTCATGCATTCTTTCAGTTTTATGTTGCCGATGGAAAATTAAGTTGTCAATTGTATCAACGTAGCGCCGATATTTTTTTAGGCGTACCATTTAATATTGCTTCTTATGCCTTGTTAACAATGATGGTAGCGCAGGTCTGTAATTTGCAGGTTGGCGAATTTATTCACACGCTTGGCGATGCGCATATTTATTCAAATCATATCGATCAGGCAAAACTTCAATTATCAAGAGATTTAAGGTCTTTACCTGTTATGAAGATCAATCCTGAGGTAACCTCGATCTTTGATTTTAAGTTTGAAGATTTTTCCTTAGAGAATTACGATCCGCATCCTCACATCAAAGCTGCTGTGGCGGTGTAATTAAAGTTTAAAATGTAATTTGTGTAATTAGTGAAATTCGTGGATTAAATATGATTGCAACAATTTTTCATCAGGGAAGAGAATTTAGAATTGATTTTTTTAAACCAATTGATATTTCTATTCCATTACATACCGGTGCTGATTGTGTAAGCGCTTGGTATGTTGATCCTATGAAATTAGAACCCGTTGTTATGGGAGATTGGATAGGCGATGTTAATAAAGGCGGAAGCGTCAATTTCAGAACCGTTACCTTTAATCCTCACGGAAATGGCACGCATACAGAATGTGTTGGGCATATAAGTAAAGAATTTTACACCATCAATAAAAATTTGGATCGTTTTATGTTTATTGCTGAGGTGGTTACTGTTTTACCTTTGCAATTAGATAATGGTGATTTTGTGATCACTCGCAAAGCTTTAGAAACTTTGTTGACAGATTGTGGTAAGCCTGAAGCTCTTGTTATTAGGACACTTGGCAACGGTTTAAATAAAATGAGTACGCATTACAGCAACACTAATCCACCTTATGTTTTAAAAGAGGCTATCGAATTTTTAAATGAATTAGGCGTCATGCATTTACTAATTGATATGCCAAGTATTGATAAAGAGAACGATGAAGGCAAATTAGAAGCGCATCATGCTTTTTGGAATTACCCCAACAACACACAATTACACAAAACAATTACCGAATTTATTTATGTGCCAAACGAGGTTTACGATGGCACCTACATTTTAAATTTGCAAATAGCTCCCTTCGAAAACGACGCTAGCCCTAGTAAGCCGGTGTTGTACAAGGTGGTTTGAGGTTAAATTCTTTAAAACAAACCGTTTCTATTTCTTCTTCAAAAACTGCGCATCCGTTAAACTCAGCATAAAATTTTCAAGATCTTTTTTCTCTGTTGCTGTTAAGCCTAAAGGTTTATTCATTATGGTATCTCGATTAATAGCACCTTTCACAAACTTATCAGGTTGGTCATAATGTTCAATTACTTCCATTAACGTTTTAAACATACCGTTATGCATGTAAGGCGCGGTCATAGCAATGTTGCGTAGTCCGGGTATCTTAAACGACCCAAGATCTTTTGCCTTGCCACTAATTTCAATTCTTCCTTTGTCGTTTAATTCTTTTCCGTTATATAAACCAATGTTTTTGTATTGATCGTTTCCGGTAAAGTCTACACCAAAGTGGCAATCGAAACATTTTGCCTTACCATTAAATAAGTTTAAACCACGTTTTGCACTTTCAGAAAAAAGTGAAGTATCAGTACCATTCATATAATTATCAAAAACGCTATTATTTGTTTCTAAGGTTTTTTCATAAGCTGCAATTGCTCTGGCTAATAATTCAGGGCTTGGTTGTTTGCCGGAGATGCTATAAAAAGCGTTTCTGTATTTTTCCGATTGGGCCAAACGTCTAACGGCAATTGAAATAGGAAGATCCATTTCAACCGGATTTTCAATAGGACCAAGTGCTTGCTCCTCAAGAGTTTCAGCACGGCCGTCCCAAAAATAGGCATTGCGGTTGGATTGGTTCATTGATGAAGGTGTGTTACGCCCGCCTTTTTGATGATAAACACCAACACTAACCGGCGTATTATCTGCAAAAGCAAATTCTGGTTTGTGGCAGCTGGCGCAGCTTATAGTGCTATCACGCGATAACATTGGGTCGAAAAATAACGCTTCACCTAATTGTGCCTCGGTGCCAAATATCTTTTCTTGTTTGGTGTTTGAACAAGCAATTAGTAGCAATAAGCATGGAATTAAAAAGTGTGAAGATTTCATGTTTTTTAAGTATCTTAATTATTAGTTTGTGTAAAATTTGGATATATTTATAAACTATAATTTTACTGATATTTATTCTAAAAAAAAATAATAAATATCATCTTTTAAGGTGTAATGGATCAGATAGAACAAGATAATCCTAAAAAGGAGCTGCCCTTTAATAATTTGTATTTGCTTTCGGGTTTAGTTACCGGCAATAATGCCTTTTGGATGTATTCGTTTACTATTTTATTATTAGTTGTAGGTTACCTTGGTTTTGGCTC
>JBEIEI010000021.1:0-22340 GCA_040382975.1 Flavobacteriales bacterium | reverse complement strand
TAAACAAAAAACTATTTGGCTGAAAAAATTAAGAAGTATAATAGAAGGCTTTATATTTTTACACCAATAACACAAACGTCATCTACTTGTTCCAGCTGACCCCTCCATTGTTCAAAGGTATCTTGTAGTTTTTGTTTTTGTGTTTCCATTGGTAAATCAACGTTAGATAGTAAAAACTCGCCTAATTGTTTGTATTTAAATTTTTTGCCTTTTGCTCCGCCAAACTGATCAGCATAACCATCGGTAAATGTATAAATTATATCGCCTTTTTGAAGATCGATCTTTTGTAATGTAAACGGTTTTGTTTCGTCGTGGTATTTACCAACCGGCATTTTATCCGGTTTATATTCAATAATTTTTTTGTCGCGCACTAACCATAATGGATTGTTTGCGGCAGAAAACTCTAAAACCATATTTTTAAAATCGTAAGCACAAAGCACACAATCCATACCGTCTTTACTTTCTTCTTCACTCCCCTCGGGGTTTAAAGAAGCTATGATACCCTTACGCATATTATCCAAAATATCGTTTGGGTGAATAAGATTTTTTTCGATGATGGATTCGTTTAAACGTGAAATTCCAACCATACTCATTAGTGCGCCAGGCACACCGTGTCCGGTACAGTCTGCCGTACACAAATAAAAAATTTCATTAGCGCTCCCGGTAGGTTTGTGGGATTGTGCATAATAAAAATCTCCGCTCACAATATCCTTTGGTTTGTAAAAGATAAAAAAGTTTTTTGTTTCAGTTGCTGTTTCCATGAGTACTAATTTAGGTTTTTATATTATGAACATACAAACTCTTGAAACTATATTTTTTATGTTTTTGTTTTTTGTTTTCCTAATAAACCCTACCCTATAAAACAACATACCCTTGGCTTAAGGCCCGCTAAAACCAAGCTTAAAACAATATACTACAAAATATAGCATTGTTTAACTACTTTGTGTAGTAATTTTACATCGATAGTTGTTGGTAAACATGCAAAGGCAAATAGCGCACTTAGATCTGGATAGTTTTTTTGTATCGGTAGAACGCCTTCGTAATAGAGCCTACATAGGCAAGCCGCTTATCATTGGGGGCACAAGTAACCGCGGCGTTATTTCTTCGTGTAGTTACGAAGCCCGTGCTTACGGATTAAGATCGGCTATGCCAATTAAACAAGCAAAACAGCTTTGCCCGGAAAACGTTGGCATATATATTACGCCGGATATGGATGAATACAGCAAACACTCAAAAATAGTTACGCAAATAATAGAAGAAAAATCACCGCTATATGAAAAATCAAGCATCGACGAACACTACATCGACCTTACAGGAATGGACAAATTTTTTAACTGTCTTAAATGGAGCCAGGAACTCCGACAAACCATTATTAAAGAAAGCGGATTGCCCATCTCGTTTGGTTTATCGGTTAACAAAACAGTTTCCAAAATAGCTACCGATCAAAGCAAGCCTAACGGCGAATTATATGTTCCACAAGACCGGGTCATTCCTTTTCTTTCGCCTTTACACGTTAGTAAAATGCCCATGGTTGGGGCAAAAACAAACGAGCAATTAAAACAATTAGGCATAACTACTATAGAGGGTCTCCGCCAGATACCCATTCAACTATTACAAAAAGTATTTGGTAAAAGCGGCATTTCGTTATGGGAAAAGGCTCACGGCATTGATACATCAGCGGTAGAACCCTACAGCGAAAGAAAATCCATTAGCAGCGAAATAACATTTAATAAAGACACTATTGATATTAAGATGTTAGACGAAATTATTGCCGGCATGGTTGAAGAAGTTTGTTTTCAGTTACGCAAAGAAGAAAAGGTTGCCGGCTGTGTGGTTATAAAATTGCGCTATTCTAATTTTGATACGCACACTATTCAACAAAAAATTTCTTACACAGCGCTTGATCACGAAATTATTTCTATAGCAAAACAGCTCTTTAAAAAGTTGTATGAAAAACGTATGCTTATTCGTTTAATTGGCGTAAAACTTACAGACCTGTGTCAGGGCAACCAGCAAATAAATTTATTTGATAATACCACAGAGCAAATTAGTTTATACCAAACGCTCGACAAAATAAAAAAACGCTTTGGAGATACTTCCGTAATGCACTGTCCGGGTTTGTTAATGCACCAAAAAGAAAACCCTAAACTCAACAAACAAAAAGCCTAACACTATGCCATGTGGCTTAACTGTCATACTTTCTACAGCCTTAAATACGGCACACTATCTGTTGAGCAATTACTTCAGTCTGCATCACTACATTGTGCTGGAAATATTGTCGTTACAGATATAAATAATTCTACCGGCATTTTAGAATGCGTTCACTATTGTAAAGAAAAAAACTTAAACCTAAAGATCATTGCGGGTATTGAATTTAGGGCTAAAGAGGATTTCCAATATCTTTATACAGGTATTGCTAAAAACAACCGTGGGTTTTCGTTTTTAAATGAATTTTTAACCGCACACAATTTATCTAACACGCCCCTACCCCAACACCCGCCACAAAACGAAAACATTTACTGGATCTATCGTTTAAAGAATTTTCCTACACCTTTACAAGAAAACGAATTCGTTGGGGCCGGCCTTAGCGACACGCTCCGACTGTTCCGACATAAAAACTTAGAAGACAAACTCGTTTTTTTTCAACCGGTTTCGTTTGCAAAAGCAGAAGATCACGAAACACACAAGCACCTTCGGGCAATTTCACTAAATACACTTATCTCAAAATTAACACCAGAACAACATGCTGATAAACATGAATTTTTTATTGATAAAACAACCTTACATAAACGCTTAGAGGGTTATGAATTTTTAATTCAGAATGCTGAAAAACTAATTGCGAACTGCGGCTTTGAATTCGAATTTAAAGGCATCAAGAATAAAAAACTGTTTACCGGCTCTGAAGAAGAAGATAGATCTTTATTAAAAAAACTAGCCTTACAGGGTGCAGCAATACGCTACGGAACAGATGATGCAGAAGCGATTAAGCGCATAGAACATGAGTTAGAGATCATTAATAATATGGGCTTCGCTTCTTATTTCCTAATTACCTGGGATATAATAAGTTACAGCGCGCGCTGCGGTATTTACCACGTTGGGCGAGGCTCCGGGGCCAATAGCGTGGTTGCTTATTGTTTAAAGATAACCGATGTTGACCCAATAGAACTAGATCTCTATTTTGAACGCTTTTTAAATCCACAGCGCTCCGTTCCACCCGATTTTGATATAGATTATTCTTGGAAAGACAGAGACCAGGTGTTGGATTATATTTTCGAAAGATACGGGGCAAAACACACGGCCCTGCTTGGCACGATTACCAACTTTAAAGACAGAAGTATGGTTCGTGAATTAGGTAAAGTTTTTGGTTTACCAAAAGCACAAATAGAAAATTTAGTGAACATGCCCGACGAAAAAATTGAAGATGCAATAAAGAAAAATGAATTAGATGAAATATCAACTATGATATTTAAGATAGGAGCAAGCTTACAAAACACACCTAATTATCGTTCCATTCATGCCGGCGGAATTTTAATATCAGAATTACCTCTCTCCTATTACACCGCATTAGATCTTCCGCCAAAAGGATACCCAACCGTGCAATGGGATATGCATTTAGCTGAAGAGATCGGTTTTGAAAAACTAGATATTTTATCACAACGAGGGATTGGGCATATTAACGATGCGGTGAAACTCATCTTAAAAAACCAAGGAATTAGTGTAGATATTCATGATATAAAAAGATTCAAAAATGACGCTAAAATAAAAGAGCATTTGCGTAACGGTAATACAATTGGGTGTTTTTATATAGAGAGTCCTGCCATGAGAGGATTACTTAGAAAACTTAAATGTGAAGATTATATTTCGCTTACTGCAGCAAGTTCTATAATTCGTCCCGGAGTTTCTAGCAGTGGCATGATGAAGGAATTTATAAAACGATTTCATGATCCGGAGGGATTTGAATATCCACACCCAATTATTAAAGAGCAATTACAAGAAACGTTTGGGGTAATGATCTACCAAGAAGATGTATTAAAAGTAGGGCACCATTATGGTGGATTAAACTTAGCAGAAGCAGATATGTTGCGCCGCCTAATGAGTGGGAAAAAAAGAGGGAAACAGCATTTAACAGACATCAAAGAGAGGTTCTTTTCTAATTGTAAAGAAAGGGGCTACGATGAAAATGTTACAGAATCTATTTGGTTTCAAATGGAAAGCTTTGCGGGTTTTAGTTTCAGCAAGGCACATTCTGCAAGTTATGCCGTTGAGAGTTATCAGAGTTTGTTTTTAAAAACCCATTTTCCTTTGGAGTTTATAGTAGGGGTCATAAACAACTTTGGTGGCTTTTACAGAACCTGGGTTTATGTTTATGAGGCAAAAAAACTAGGGGCTAACGTTCATTTACCTTGTGTAAATAATAGCGAGAATTTAACCACGATTTATGGTAAAGAGATTTACCTAGGTTTTATCCACATAAAAAGCCTCGAGAAAAAGATCACAGAAATTATAATTGCGGAAAAGAACTTTGGAGGAGATTACGAAAACATTGAAGATCTGGTTTTAAGAACAAATATAAAACTAGAACAACTTTTAATTCTAATAAAAAGTGGTGCATGCCGTATTTTCGGTTATAACAAAAAGAATTTATATTGGAAAGCTTATCACATTTTAGGTAAGGAAAACAAAAAGGCTGAAAGTAGTTTGCGTTTGTTTAAAGAACAAGCTCCGCAGTTTTTCCTACCTAAATTAGCCGCTTCGTTTATAGAAGATCTGTACGATGAATTAGCTTTGTATGGTTTTCCGATCACGAAAGACTTCTATAGTTTAATTAAAACCTCTTTTAGAGGAGATCTCTTAAGCAAAGACCTTTTACCCTATACAGGCAAAACGGTTCGCTTAATGGGCAATTTTGTAAACGAGAGGGTGGTTTATACAAAGCATGGGTACCGAATGGCTTTTGGGACTTTTATTGATTGTGAAGGGGGGTTTTTTGACACCGTGCACTTTCCGGAAGTGTATTCGAAATACAGGTTTGAGGGGATGGGGGTGTATTTAATTAAAGGAACGATTACAGAGGAATTTGGTTTCCCAATGTTGCACGTGGAACAAATGGGTAAAGTTAAGATCATAAATGAAGAAGATGTTCGAATGAATTTACCCGATATTAAACCTATTGCTTTAATAAAGCAAAAGGAAAATTAAGGACAATGTTTCACGTGGAACAATAAAACAAATAGCAATAAAGATTTAATTAATAGATTCCTAATAAAACGAGAACAGTATAGAAATAAAGTTATACTAAAAGAAAACTTATAGGGGAATTATTTCTTTTTAAAAACATAAATGACGCTGGAATAATCAACGGCCGATTTAGCTTTTAAATTAGACTTTAAACCATTCATAAAAGCGGTAAAATAATTAATGCTCCCTGTTTTATACTTCTCACTTAACATACTCACATAAAAGCTGTCAAATTTCATAGGTTTAGTATCCACAAGCTTAAAACCATAATTAGATAAAAGCATTTCAACAGTATCTTTATGAAAGTGATACAAATGTCGAGGAACATCATAGGCGGCCCAAAATTCGTTATAAAATTTAGCGTCGAAACTATTGTGGTTTGGAACCGCAATAACTAATATACCGTTTGAATTTAATTTTGCTTTAAAGAAATTAAGCGTCTCCTCAAGGTCTGTTACATGTTCTAAAACATGCCATAGAGTTATTGCATCAAACAAAAAGTTGGCGTCAGAGGAATTTAAACCAGTTTTATTAGGAAAGACCCTTACTCCGTTATGTGTCGCAAGTTTTAAAGCATCTGCATCGGGTTCAATACCATAACATTTCCAGCCATAATTAACACAGGTCATTAAGAACATTCCTGTACCACAGCCATAATCTAATATCGTTCCACGTGAAACATATTTATTTATTAAACCCATTTTCTTATTAAGGGTATAATTCCTAACCAAATGATATAAGCGCGAGACCAAACCCTTTTTAGTATCGGAATGGGAAATATAGTCCTCAGACTTATAATAACTTCCAAGAACAGAATCGTCGGGACGAGGATTTGTAAACTTAAATCCGCAGGAGTCACAAACAACAATGGAAAACGTTTCTTGGCTAACAGTATAATCTTTACAATTTAAACTATGCGTAAAGGTTGTGGCTTTGCAAACAGGGCAGGACTCTATAGTCTTCATAAACTAATAATAATCAATTAAAAAAACGGTATTTTTATATGAGAAAATTAAAAATCAAATAACAAAAAAACACAACGTCTTGATTTTCAAGCAATTAACAAACAATCAAAGTCTACCTTCCTAAATGTACTAATAAAACAGATATATCTGCCGGATTAATACCCGAAATCCTACTTGCTTGACCAATAGTGTGAGGTCTGAACTTCTTAAATTTCTCAATCGCCTCTGCGCCTAAACTAACTATTGAATCGTAATCGAAAGAAGTATTAATAACATAATCTTCTAAACGTTTTTGCTTATCAGCACTTTCTTTTTCACGCTCAATATAGCCTTCGTATTTCATTAATATTTCAGCCTGCAAAATGGTATCAGGATCATATTCCGAAAGCGCTGAATTCAGAAGATTATCATTCGCCATAAGATCCTTCACAGATACATTAGGCCTTGACAATACATTAAAATAACGAGTTTTTTGAGAGAGTGGGGCAGAACCTACTGAGTCTAAAAAATTATTTAATATAATAGGTTCACCGCTGGTATTCTTAAAATAGTCAATTATTTTATTGTAACCTTCAACTTTTTCGGAAACACGCTTCATTCGTTCATCACTTGCCAATCCTAATGCATTTGATAATGGGGTTAACCGCACATCTGCGTTATCCTGACGCAACAATAAGCGATATTCTGCTCGAGAAGTAAACATTCTGTATGGCTCGTCTGTACCTTTTGTAACTAAATCGTCAATTAAAACGCCTATATAGGCTTCGTAACGATTTAATATTAAAGGGTTTAACTCTTTAACTTTTAAATGCGCGTTGATACCGGCCATCAAACCTTGACAGGCAGCCTCTTCATAACCCGTGGTGCCATTAATTTGGCCTGCAAAATATAAATTATCAACTAACTTCGTTTCTAAGGTTAATTTTAATTGAGTTGGTGGAAAATAATCATATTCAATAGCATAACCAGGTCTGAACATTCTCGCCTTTTCAAATCCGGGAATTAACTCTAGTGCTTTTTGCTGAACATCAATTGGTAAAGAGGTAGAAAATCCGTTAACATATATTTCAACCGTATTCCACCCCTCAGGCTCAACAAATAATTGATGTCTTTCTCTTTCACTAAAACGCGTTATCTTATCTTCAATACTTGGACAATATCTAGGACCTAAACCTTGAATACGCCCTTGAAACATGGGAGATTTTTCAAAACCTGTTTTTAATATATCGTGTACTTTTTGATTAGTATAAGTAACATGACAAGGAATTTGTTTAATAGCATTTTTTCCAATAAATGGAGACGTATTATCTAAGTATGAAAATTTATCAGCAACATCGTCGCCGCCTTGAACTTCCATTTTAGAATAATCCAAAGATCGTCCGTCAATGCGCGGAGGGGTTCCGGTTTTCATTCGGCCACTTTCAAATCCTAATTGGACTAATTGTTCCGTTATACCGTGACTTGCAGATTCACCCGTGCGTCCGCCGCCCAGCTGTTTCTCTCCTATATGTATAATTCCATTTAAAAATGTGCCATTCGTTAAAACAACTGCTTTTGCTCTAAACTCAACGCCCATTCCGGTTATTACGCCTTCAACACGTTTACCATCTTTAGAAACAATCAACGATCGAACCATGTCCTGCCAAAAATCTACATTAGGGTTTTGCTCTAACATTTCTCTCCATAAACCCGCAAACATCATTCTATCGTTTTGTGTTCTTGGACTCCACATAGCAGGACCTTTACTGCTATTAAGCATTCTAAATTGAATAGCAGACTTATCTGAAACGATGCCGCTATAGCCGCCCATTGCATCAATTTCACGCACAATTTGGCCTTTGGCAATACCGCCCATAGCAGGGTTACAACTCATTTGTGCAATGGTTTGCATGTTCATTGTTACTAATAAAACTTTTGAACCCATATTAGCGGCAGAGGCTGCGGCTTCACAACCGGCATGACCTGCGCCAACAACAATTATATCGTAATTATTTTGCAAAATAGTATGCAAAGATAGGGAAATATTTTAGGCCTTACATAACGAATATTCCCTAAAGTATATTCTTACTCCATAGCTTCTTCAATGGCATCAATTTTATCTTCAGAATATTCACCGGACTGAACATCAACAACAACGCCATCTTTATTTAAAACAAAAATGTATGGTATTTTACGATCTGTTATTCCTAAAAAAGTTGTAGCGGCTTTCATGTCCGACTTTTTAGTGTCTAACACAACTGACCAAAATTCTTTATCTGTGCCTGATTTGTATTCATCTGCGATCATCTTTACACCGGCAATCATTGGTACAAAAACAAAATTAACATCGTAAACGGTAGACATATCTAATGTTTTGGCTTTAGATTTTACCATGAATGTATTATATAGAGGATTAAGCCACTTTTTTAACTCATCTTCTGCGCCTCTATGAAAAGCAACAGCTAAAATAGAGGATTTACCATTTATAAAGGGAATACTTTTTTCTTTATCATCTAAAGTAGCTCCGTTTGTGTTTGGAAAAGCTTTTCCTTTTTGCGCAGAGCAATTTAATGCTGCAAATAATACTGTAATAGCTAGTAAATTTTTCATGTTTTAATTATTACACATCAATTTTTTCTAAACGCGCTTGATGACGCCCCCCTTCAAACTTGGCTGTTAAAAAATCATCTAAACATTTGTATGCTTCTTCTATAGAAATATATCTTGCCGGTAAAACTAAAATATTAGCATCGTTGTGCTGGCGAGCTAATAAGGCTATTTCAGAGTTCCAGCATAATGCGGCCCTGATACCTTTATGTTTATTAGCACTCATATTAATACCATTACCGCTACCACACATTAATACACCAAAATCTACTTCATTATTAATAACAGCGTTTGCAACAGCATGACCATAATCCGGATAATCAGCTCTATCTAAACTAAAACATCCTTTATCAATTACCTTGTTATTGTGTGATTTTAAATATGTAATTAATTGTTCTTTTAATTCAAAACCTGCGTGATCAGATCCAATAGCTATTTTTATACTCATAATTATTTACACTTCCTTATAAAACCTAATAATACTCAAAAATACTAATCAACGTTAATTAACACTAATAAATTAACTAACTGATAATGAACCTTTCAAAAATAAACAAATAAACATTATTTATGTTAACTACTTTAATTAAGGTTAATAAATACACAGTAATATATTAAGCCAGTATTAAATAATATTATTGATTAAAAATTAATAGGTGATATCCTAGCAAAGTTTTAATTAAAAGTAAGTATTTATGAGAACCATTTTAAGGTTGCTAACAAGTTAAAATACACTAAAGTTATTAAGGTTAACTACTACTAACAATTGTTAATAGTAGTTACTATATTTGACACTCAATACTTTATAGTATTACCTTTGTCAATTAGCTGTTAAATACTATTGATAAGCTTAAAAAACGACTGAAAATTATAAATTAACTAACAGTATTAACACCCTATATATACAATACATAATTTTAAATTTTAAAAATGAAAAATATATTATTAGATAAGGGATGGTTAAATTTAAGAATTGATCCCTCACTTGATTTAATCAAAGAAATAAATTATCTTAAGAAGAAAAAGAACGCTGTACTACTCGCGCACTACTATCAAAACGCTGACATACAAGATGTTGCAGACTATATTGGCGACTCTTTAGGCCTCGCTCAGGAGGCTCAAAAAAGCACTTCTGACATAATTTTATTTGCCGGAGTACATTTTATGGCCGAAACGGCTAAAATTTTAAATCCAACAAAAAAAGTATTGATACCGGATTTAAAAGCCGGTTGTTCTTTAGCAGATTCTTGTCCGCCTGATAAATTTAGTGAATTCAAGGCAAATCACCCTGATCATATTGTAATAACTTATATTAATTGCACTGCAGATATTAAAGCGTTATCTGACATTATTTGTACAAGTAGTAATGCAGTTCAAATAGTAGAAAGTTTACCAAAAGATCAAAAAATAATATTTGCGCCCGATAAAAATTTAGGTGCTTACATAAATAAAAAAACCGGTCGTAAAATGGTTTTATGGGATGGTGCTTGTATGGTTCATGAAATATTTAGTTTAGAAAAACTCATCAAATTAAAAATACAAAATCCTAAAGCTAAAATAATTGCACATCCTGAATGTGAAGCTGCAATACTTGATCATGCTGATTTTATTGGAAGTACAACTGCATTATTAAATTATTCAAAAAAATCTGACGATAAAGAATTTATTGTTTTAACTGAAACAGGAATTTTACATCAAATGCAAAAAAGTAGTCCCGAAAAAACATTTATACCGGCTCCTCCAAATAATAATTGTGCTTGCAATGATTGTCCGTACATGAAATTAAATACTTTAGAAAAAATATATATTGCTTTATTACACGAACAACCCGAATTATTAATGAGTAATGATATGATAGAAAAAGCAAAAAAACCAATTTTAAAAATGCTTGAATTATCGGCAAAATTTGGATTATAATAGCTACATTTAAGCTAAGTCTAAAATGAATAAAATTCACATAAAAATAATACATTTTATAGTTTTTATATTTATAAATACTATTGGTTTGTTTGCCCAGGTAAATAATCCAAATGGCTATAATAAATTTTATTATGATAATGGTGCCTTAAGCAGTGAAGGAACCATGAAAGATGGTAAACCTGAAGGTTATTGGAAAAATTATCATAAAAACGGCAAATTAAAAATAGAAGGTAATCGTAAAAATTTTCAATTAGATAGTTTATGGAAATTTTATGACGAAAAAGGAAAAATTACTAAGTCAATAAATTATAAAGAGGGTAAAAAAAATGGTGTATCTACTAATTACGATACATTACAAAAAATAGTTAGTACCGAAAATTTTGTAAACGATATTAAACACGGAATTTTAAGAAGCTTTTATACATCTGGTAAAACAAAAAGTGTAATACCTTATGAAAAAGGGAAACCAGATGGTACTGCTTATGAGTATAGTGAAGACTCATTAATCACAGCAATTATTGTTTATAAAGGCGGTATTTTACAAAGCTTTGAAAAAATTAATCAAAGAGATCCAAATAATAAAAAACAAGGTATTTGGAAAGAATTTTATGAAAATCTTGAAGTAAAAAAAGAAATGAAATTTAATGATGATTCATTAGATGGTTATGTAAAGCAATATGATAAAAAAGGAAACTTACTTTCAACAAAAAAATTTAATAATGGTAAACAAATTTTAAATGCTCCCGAAATTGCAAATGTTGAATTGTATACGGAATTATTTAAAGACGGAACATTAAAATATGAAGGTGTTTATAGTGATGGCGTGGCAATTGGAACACATTTTAAATACAAACAAAAATATCAATGCGACAGTAGTTTAATATTGAAAGATGATTCAACTTTAAAAGAGCCTGTATATATAAATAAATTAGTTTGCAGAAACGTACCTATACCGGATAGTGCAATAGAATATTTTGATGGCACTGTAGTAGCAAGAGGTGCGGTTGATAGTGTTAGAAATAGAATAGGCGTGTGGTCTGAATTTCATAATACCGGGGAATTTAAAGGTAAAGGTGTTTATAAAGACGGTAACAGAACCGGTGAATGGGAATTTTACTATGCTTCAGGTAAACTAGAGCAAAAGGGTAAATATGATAAAAAGGGAAGAACGCAAGGTGTTTGGAAATGGTATTACGAAAACGGACTACTATGGCGAGAAGAACTTTATGTAAATGGAAAACGCGAAGGTGAATTAAAAGATTATGATTCACAGGGTAAAATTATTTTACAAGGCAGCTTTGTAGAAAATAGAAAAGAAGGTAAGTGGGTTTACGAAACACCCGATTATAAAGAAATTGGTAATTACGCTAATGATGAACCCGACAGTATTTGGGTAAGTTATTACATGCCCAGTAAATACAAACGTTTTGAAGGAAAATTTTCTGCAGGTGATCCTATTGGTCTACACACGCAATATTACGAAAACGGAAAAAAAATGTTTTACGGGAATTATATTAGCGGAATGAAAGAAGGTGATTGGCGTTTTTACGATGAGTTAGGGTATAATTATTTAACCATTACGTATAAAAATGATATAGAAATTAAATGGCAAGGCGATAAGATCAGACCAACCTATGAAGAAGGTTTAAGAATGTATAATATTAAAATAGACGAAAATAAAACGCAAACAATTAGAAAATAATTTATGCCGCTTAAAAAAGGTCAATCTAATTTGGTTGATTTAAATACACTAGATCAGTTACCAATAGCGGTTGCTATTTTTGATAATAAAAAAGTTTATTTCGTAAATAAAAAAGCCGCACAATTATTTCAAATTTCTAATAAGGAAATAAAAAATATAAATACAGTTTCTATTTTTGAACTATTAGACGAGAAATATCATAATAGCATTCGAATAAATAATTCTAAAATTATTAAAGGAGAAGAGTTTCCTCCGATTGAACTGCAATTGAAAACATTTAAAAATAAAACAATTTATATCGAAGCTAAATCAAATTGTGTTTTATTTGAAAATAAAAAAGTTGTTCAAACTACCTTTATCGAGATCTCTTCACTCATACAAAAACAGAACGAACTTGAAGAATCAAAAAAATTATTAATAGAAACTAAAGAAAAATTTGACCTCATAACAAAAAGCAGTAATGATATAATTGCCTTTTATTCTTACTATCCAATAGAAGGGTACAGTTACGTAAGCCCTAATATCACTAAAATATTAGGATATGAACCTAAGGATTTTTTAAAGGATTATAATTTTTTTAATAAAAGAGTTATAGGAAATAAAGCTGATTTTTTGAAAATAGATACCATAATTAGAAATTATCAAAAAAAGAACATTAAAAAAAATTATAGCTATACTTTCAAAACAATAAAAAACAATAAAGAAGAAGTTTGGCTCGAAAATAATTTAACTCCTATTAATGGCCACGATGGAAAAATTGCTTTTTTCTTAAATATTCTACGCGACATTACTATTCAAAAAGAAAAAGAAATTGAACTTCAACTACAACACTTCAACTATCAAAACTTATTAGATAACTCTCCAGCATCTTATATAATACATCGTCAGGGCGTTATGGTTTTTTGTAATAAAGCAACTTTAAAATTATTACAAATAAAATCCGAAAAACAAATTTTAGGAAAATTCGCGCTCGATTATATTATAGAAAGAGATAGAATGAAGGCAGTGGATAGAATCAAGGATATTTATAACGGAATCGACCCCGGAAAAGCTACCAATTGCACATTAAAGGACACAAAAGGTAATTTAATCGAAGCACAATTAAGATCTACTCCCATAAATTATAATAACTCTGATTGTGTTTTAACTTTAATAATTAATTTAGGCGAACAGCGTAAAATAGAAACCGAGAAACTAAAAGCAGAAATAATAAAAACCAATAATGAGTTTTTATTATTAGAAGTTAAAGAACGACAAGAAACAGAAAAAAAATTATTAGAAAAGACCGCACACCTTTCTGCAATTTTCGAAAGTTCTAATCAATTAATTTGGACTGTCAATAAAAATTTTGAAATAACATCCTGCAATAAAAATTTTGCAAAAATTCTTAATATAAAATATGGCATCAAAAATATTATTGGAATTAATATTGGAAAACAGCTTTTAAAATTAGATAACGAATATTTAAAATACTGGCACCCTAAATACAAGCAGGCGTTTGCCGGTAAAAAATTAGAAATTGACAAAGAAGATATTAGCAAGGGCGAAAAGATATACCGAAAAGTTTTTATTAACCCAATTATAAATAATAATTCTGTTGAAGAAATTAGTTGCATTGCCCACGATATTACCGAACAAAAAAATTATGAAAACAAATTAATTAATCAATCGGCTAAACTAGAAGCAATTTTTGAAAGTGGCGACCAGTTAATTTGGACCTTTAATAGGAATTACGAACTTACCTCTTATAACCAAAATTATTTTAAGTTAATTAAAAAACAAAAACCAAGTAAAATTTATTTAATAGACACTATTTCAGATAAAAATTTATTGGTTTTTTGGAAGCAAAAATTTGATTCGGTTTTTAAAGGTCAAAGACAAATTTTTGTCCATAAAAGCATCGTAAATAAAAAACCGGTTTATCGCGAAGTTTTTATACACCCAATTTATTTCGAAGGAAAAATTGTTGAAGCTTCTGCTATTGCGCAAGATATCACCGAACGAATAAATAACGAAATTAAAATACGTGAACAGTCAGCTAAATTAAGTGCTATTTTTGAAAGCGGCTCGCAGGCCATGTGGACGATCAATAAGAAAAGAGAAATAACATCTCACAATAAAAACTACGAAGAGGCAATAAAAGAGCTACATGGTAAAACACCTATCATAGGCAAATCGCTTTATTCACAAGAAGTGGGTATAACCCACTCGCTCGATGTTTACGCCCAATTATGGGATAAACAGTATGCCTTAGCTTTCTCAGGTAAATCAACAGAGTTTATTACCGAACGCATAAATAAAAATAATACGCCCGTTATCAGACAAATTTATTTACAACCTATTTTTAATCAAAATGGCGAGGTGGAAGAGGTGTCTGGAATAGGCCACGACATCACAGAAAAAAAATCATCAGAACAAAAACTTTTAAATCAGGCCGCAAAACTAAGCTCTATTTTTGATAGCAGTAATCATTACATATGGACGATCAATAGCAAACAAGAACTTACATCGTTCAATAAAAATTATTTGGAATTGGTAAGCGCGATCTATAATACACAGCCTTATGTTGGATTTAATTTAGATAGAGGTGTGTTAACTCACGATACCAAGTATGGAGAGCTTTTAGATTATAATTACAAAAAAGCTTTTGCTGGACATTCGGCTAGTTTTGATATAGAGGTGTTAGATAAAAATCATAATAAAATATATTTAGAAGTTTTTTTAAATCCTGTTTATAATAATTCTGTGGTAGAAGAGGTGAGCGGTATTGCCCATAATGTTACAGATAAAAAATTAATTCAGCAGCGCGTTGAACAGTCTTTAAAAGAAAAAGATGTGCTGTTAAAAGAAGTACACCATCGTGTTAAAAACAACATGCAGATTATTAGTAGCATTTTAAATCTACAATCCTCATACGTTACCGATGCCTATACGCTGGCTCTTTTAAAAGAAAGCCAAAACAGGATAAAAACAATGGCTTACATTCACGAAAGTTTATACCAAAACAAATCGTTTACCTCGGTAAATTTTTCTGAATACATTCAAACCCTTTCAAGAAATATTATACAATCCTACGTCATTTCTTCCGAAAAAATAGATCTAGTTTTAAATCTCGAAAAAATGAGGTTAAACCTTGATCTATCCATTCCGGCAGGATTAATAATAAACGAATTAATCACCAACGCAATAAAACACGCCTTCCCAAATACAATGAAAGGAAAGATCTTGTTGAATTTGAAGTCAGAAAACAACACAGTTTGCATCGAAGTTATAGACAACGGTGTTGGCATTCCTCCTGAAATGGATTATAATAACACCCCCACCCTTGGTTTACAACTAGTTAACACTTTAATAGACCAAGTGGGAGGAAAAATAAAATTTAATTCAAAAAAAGATTTTGGAACCCAAGTTTTGATTAAATTTAAAATGTAAAATAAAATGGAAAAATTAAGAATATTTATAGTCGAAGACGAAAGCATTGTTGCAAAAGACATTCAAAACAGTTTAGTTAAATTAGGTTACGAGGTTATTGGAATTGCTAATAACGGAAAAGAGGCTATCGAAAAAATTATTGAGACCGCGCCGGATCTTATTTTGATGGATATCATGATAAAAGGCGATCTAACGGGTATAGATGTAAGTGATAGAATCAAAGAACAAGTAAATATCCCTGTAATATTTTTAACGGCCTACGCCGATGAAGGAACACTTTCTAAAGCAAAAATTACGGAGCCTTATGGTTATATTTTAAAACCTTTCAAAGAAATCGATTTGCATTCAACCATCGAAATGGCGTTTTATAAACATCAAAAATACGCCGAACTTCAAAAAGAAAGAGACTTTTTATATTCCTTAGTTGAAAATAAAGATGATTCAAGCAAGGATATATTATTCGTAAAAGCAAATAGTCGTTTAGTAAAAGTACTTTTAAAAGACATTTATTTCGTTGAAGCATTAAAAGATTATGTGATCATTAATACTCAATACGCTCGTTACACGGTGCATAGCACCATGAAAGATATTGAGAAAAAACTTGGAAATACTGATTTTGCCCGCGTGCACCGATCGTTTATTGCACGCTTAGATAAAATTCAAAGCATCGATTCGCAAAACGTGATTTTAGAGAACGAGAAAAAAGTAATTCCTGTTGGCGGGTCGTTCCGCGAAGAATTAATGCAAAAACTAAACACGTTATAATTTTAAGTTAAGCGCTAAAAAACTCATTTTTTAAGTACTACAATTAATAGCAAGCCTTTGCTAACTTATGCTGTAAATTTGTTTTTCAAATTAAAGCATAATGTCAAAAACCAAAGTTACTTTCTTCTGCCAGAACTGTGGCGCACCTTCCGCAAAATGGATCGGTAAATGCCCCAGCTGCAACGAATGGAATACATACGTTGAAGAAGTTGTTCATAAAGAAAGCAAGAACGACCGTTTACAATTATTTTCAGGCAACAAAAGCACGAAAACATCTAATAAATCAATTTTACTGCAAGATGTAGGTTTACAGGATTTTCCCCGTATCGCTGTGCCCGGTAAAGAATTAACACGCGTACTTGGCGGCGGTATTGTGCCCGGAAGCCTTGTTTTATTTGGCGGCGAGCCCGGCATAGGTAAATCTACTTTAATGTTACAATTAGCCCTAAGGTTAAAAAATTTAAAAGTTTTATATGTTAGCGGCGAAGAAAGCGAGCAACAAATTAAAATGCGAGCCGAGCGCATTGGCGTAACAACTGATAATTGTTTTATTCTTCAAGAAACTAACACGCAAAATATATTTCAGCAAATAGTAGAAATTGAGCCTCAATTAGTAATTCTCGATTCAATACAAACACTCCACTCAAGCTATATTGAAAGTAGTCCGGGTAGTGTTAGCCAGGTTAGAGAATGTGCGGCTGAATTTTTGCGTTTTGCCAAAGAAACCAACACGCCTGTTTTTATGATAGGCCATATTACCAAAGAGGGCAGTTTAGCAGGGCCAAAAGTGCTTGAGCATATGGTTGATACCGTTTTGCAATTTGAGGGCGATAGAAATCATATTTACCGCTTATTACGCGCCACAAAAAATCGTTTTGGTAGTACTAACGAAATGGGTATTTATGAAATGAACGGCGATGGATTAAGAGAGGTGTTAAATCCGTCAGAAATTTTGATCACTAATAGAGAAACCCCTACAAGCGGTGTTGCTATTTCTGCTACAATGGAGGGTAACCGCCCAATGTTAATAGAAACTCAGGCGCTTGTTAGCAGCGCAGCATATGGTACCCCTCAGCGCTCATCAACAGGTTTTGATCTTAGGCGCTTATCCATGTTATTGGCAGTGTTAGAAAAACGCTGTGGTTTTAGATTGGGCGTTAAAGATGTATTTATAAATATTGCAGGCGGTATTCGAGTTGAAGATCCCGGAATTGATCTTGCTTTGGTGTGTGCCATTTTAAGCAGCAACGAGGATATGCCTATACCCCAAGATATTTGTTTTGCCGGCGAAGTAGGGTTAACAGGAGAGATACGACCGGTAAATAGAATTGAACAACGAATAAGCGAGGCCGAAAAATTAGGCTTCAGTAAAATAATAGTAAGTAGTTACAACCTAAAAGGAATTAATGTAAATTCATATAAAATTAAAATACTATCTGCAAGTAAAATGGAAGAGGTGTTTAGTTTAATATTTGGATGAAGAATAAAATTATTATAATCTTAATTATTATTAGCAACGTTTGCTTTTCTCAAAACAAAAGGCAAATAGATAGCTTATTAAAACTTATTCAAAATTCAAACGACACAACAAAACTAAACTGTTACAATCTTTTAGGGAAATTATATCAAAGTAACAACAATGAAAAAGTAAAAGAATACGGGCTTAAAATAATAGACCTGGCCTCAAAAACCAAAAACCAAAAATATATTGCAGTGGGCTATTTAAAAATTGGGGTTTATTTTCATTTAGAAAATAAATTTGATAGCGCGTTATATTATTACAATAAAACAATACTCCTTTCAAAAGCAGCCAATAATTTAATAATTGAAGCAGATGCACACCAAGACTTAGGACTTTTGTATTCAAGCATAGCCAATGACCAAAAGGCAATCGACGAACTAATTATCGCCCAAAAAATTCAACATCAAATAAAAAACACAAATAAAAGTGCCGACCTTTTAAATAGTATAGCCGTTATTTTTATAAAACAGAAAAACTACAATCAGGCAGAAAAATATATCCTTGAGTCTATTGCCTTAATGGATACAACCATACAAAAAGGGTTATTAGGCTATCAATACACAAACCTGGGAATTATTTATGAAAACAGGTCTCAGTTTCAAAAAGCAATTAATTATCAGCGAAAAGCATTATTAGAGTTTAGCCAAATTAATGATCTTAGGGGCATGGCGGCTTGCTACAATAATCTCTTTTTAAGTTTTGTAAATCAAAACAAAATAGACTCAGCTTTAATATTTAATAATAAACTTAAAATAAACTCAAAAAAACAAAACGACATAGGAAACGAGTTTTTCAGCAACTTAAATTTTTCAATCGCATACCAACGTTTTTTTAACAAACCGGTTTATGCAAAATGTTATTTAGATAGCATGAGAGAAATCCTTCCAAAATTAAACAAACCGGAATTTTACTCTGTGTTTTATCAAGAAAGCGCTACCTATAATTTTTTATATGGAAATAAAGACACGGGCTATTTTTATATGGATAAATTCTTGGGCTTAAAAGATTCACTTACGTCTAGCGAAAACGCTCAGATAACCAATGAGCTTCAAACAAAATACGAAACCGAAAAAAAAGATCTAGAGTTAAAACAAACCAATAGAGAGCTTAATTTTCAAGAAGAAAAAAATAAACAAAAGACAATTATTTTATGGCTTGGCGCGGCTGCTTTTACAGGCACCTTGTTTTTCCTGATAATCGCTTTTATAAATTATAAAAAAGCAAAAAAAGCCAATATCATTATTAATAATCAAAATCAGATACTAGAGCTTCAAAAGCAGGAGGTAGAGAATCAGAAACATATTATTGAAGAAAAACAACACGAAATTATTTCGAGTATAAATTATGCGCAACGCATACAAAGCGCTGTTTTAACCGGCCAAGAGGTGTGGAATAAAATATCTAAAGAGCATTTTATTGTTTTTCAACCACGCGATATTGTAAGCGGCGATTTTTATTGGGCCCATGTTCTGTTAAACGGCAGAGCTGTTTTTGCACTAGCAGATTGCACCGGACACGGTGTACCCGGTGGTTTTATGAGTATGCTCGGAAATAGTTTTTTAAACGAATTAGTAGTTGAAAATAAATTGTTTAAAGCAGATGAAATTTTAAACCGACTTCGTGATAAAGTAATTGCAGCGCTTTTTCAGCAGGGACAAACAGAACAGAAAGACGGTATGGACATGGCCTTATGTGTTTGGAATAAAATGGATAATAGCCTCGAATTTGCAGGCGCCAACAACGCTTTGTATTTGGTAAGAGACAAACAATTAATAGAATATAAAGGTGATAAAATGCCCATAGGCACATATTTAGAAGAGAATAAAAAATTTACAGCACAAAAGATCTCGCTTGTTACGGGCGATATGATCTATTTATCTACCGACGGTTTTGCCGATCAGTTTGGTGGTGAAAAAGGCAAAAAATTCAAATACAAACAGCTAGAAGAGTTGTTAGTTGACGTTTCAGGATTACCCCTTCAGGAACAAAAAAACAAACTACAAAGCGCCTTTATTGATTGGAAGCTGAATCACGAACAAACAGATGATGTGAGTGTGATCGGAATAAGAGTGTGCTAATTACTGACCTGTTATTTTTCTTGCTTCATTAATATCAAAACGTTCTCCGTTTTTTAAAGCAATTACAAAACAATCTTTAAATCCTTTTTCTCTTAATAGGTTTTGATGTTTTACAGCATCTTTTATTTGAGAAAAATTACCCGAAGTATATTTTAAAATATCTTTTAACTTGTAATAATTTGCGTCAACAATATCATTAAACTTATCTTGTTTTAAATTCAAAGGCGTCTCGCTACTTGCAAATTGTACTTTAAACACAATTGCAGCTTCATCCGAATTTGCTGTTAAGGTTTTTTCTTTTTCTTCTTTGATCCTTTCTTCCTTTGCTTTCTGATCTTTTTTGAATTTTTCGGCGATCTCTTTAGCTGTTGCAATTGAATCTATAGTTACTTCTTTTGATTTTAAAGAATCTTTAATGTCGCCAGAAACATATTTAGTATTATTTACTTTTTCTTTCTCTTCCTTTTTTGTTTCAACTTTTACATCCTCATCCTCATCGTCCTCAGCCTTTTTTTGCCCGGGAATGTTTCCGGCTTTAATGTTTTCGTTTTCTATCGGCTTTTGGTTTTCGATCTCGTCATTATATTCTTTTTTAGTTCCCTCAACATCATCTTTATATTTTCGTAAACCTCTAAAAATAGATTTTGCTAAATAGTCCTGTCCGTTTTCGCTTCCTAAAAAGGTTTCTTCTAACGGGTTGGTTAAATAACCTATCTCAGTTAAAATACTTGGCATCGCCGTTCTCCACAACACCCAAATACTTTGGCGATGTACCCCTTTATCAATTCTTCCGGCTTTTTTAGTGTATTCGTCTTGAATTTTCATTGCCAGCGAAGCGCTTTGAATAACATACGCTGATGTATAATTGCTCATGATAATGTAGCTCTCTTCGCTCTCGGGATCAAAGCCTGCATATTTTTTTTCATAATCATCTTCTAATAAAATGGCGGAGTTTTCGCGGGTTGCCACTTTCATTTTTCCCTCTTCGTTCTTTAAACCCATTACGTAAGTCTCGGTTCCAAAATGGATCGGGTTCGGCTTTTCAACCACAACGTATTTTCCTTTTTTGTTTTTGTAGGTTTTAGGCCTCTTTTTTCCGGTTTTTGGGTCTTTTATCATTACCGCTTTTCCGGCAGCGTTGCAGTGTATAGAAATAAAAAGGTCGGCTTTTGCCTTGTTGGCTATCTGAGCCCGATCTTCAAGATCCACAAAAATGTCGGTTGTGCGGGTAAATATTACTTTAACATCTTTTAAGTTTTCTTCAATTAATTTGCCAAGTTTTAAAGCAACCGCTAGCGAAATGTCCTTCTCTTTATGGGAAGCGCCGCTGCAGCCCGGGTCTTTTCCTCCGTGGCCGGGATCAATAACAATTATCTTTATAGAATTACTTTTGTCTTTTTTAAAGTGCGTAAAGGCGGCAAAAAGCCCAACAACGCCAATTAGTAAGGCAAAATATTTTAATTTTTTAACCATATCAAATAATAAAATACTATGCAATACCATAAAGTATTGTAGATTTGTGAGCCTGCATAGGTTGAATAAATTTATTCCATTCGGCTTGATAAAACCCCAACATAACAAACTAGTTTTCTTCTTTGCCTTGTTAATATCTTTAAGCGGCTATAACTTAAACGCACAAACGCCAAAAAAAGATTCGTTAACAAACGTTATTGCCGACACCATAAGACCCGCAGAGCAGGGCGACGATTTTTTAGAAAACCCGGTTATTTATAACGCAACCGATAGCGCTGTTTTTTTAAGTGAAAGCAAACAGGTTTTGCTATATGGAACAGCGCGCGTAGAGTTTGGGAGCATGAATTTGGAGGCAGAATTTATTGAAATTGATTATTCAAAAAATTTAGTAACGGCTTATGGTAAAAAAGACAGCCTCGGAAAAAGTGTTGGAAACCCGCTGTTTAAAGACGGCGAACAAGAAATGCGCGCCGATAAAATAATTTATAATTTAAAAACTAAGCGTGGAAAGATCTTTAATGCCTTAACCAAGCAAGGAGAACTTTTGGTTATTGGAAACGAAATTAAAAAAGACAGTACCAATGTTATTTCTATGAAGGATATGAAATGCATCCCCTGTCAGGACGAAGACGCTAGAACCATTTTTAGGGCCACCAAAG
>JBEIEI010000020.1:0-22802 GCA_040382975.1 Flavobacteriales bacterium | reverse complement strand
TTTAACGAAAACTCTAAAAAAATTGCAGCCACAGGAAATTTAAAACAAATATTACAGGTAGAATTAAAACCTAATTTTATGAAAGAATATAATGGGTTCTTGTTTTTAAATTCTCCCGAAACAGGGATCTTTGTTTTTGATATTTTTGGCACTTTCAATAAAATAATTTCATTAAAAGATCTTAAACGTTTTGATATAAATTCTGATATTATCTACTATCATAAAGACAGCTTTTTCTGCAGCTATAATTACCGTTCGTTTGACGAAGTTTGTAAATCAATTAGTAAGGCCGAACAAGTAAATTATAACAAAAACAAACTTTATAGATCCTACGGAGATTCGATCGTTATTGATTGAGTTTACTTAAATTAGTACAAAATTTAATGCATTGATATTATAAATTAAAGTATATTTAAATTTCAAAACTCAAAATGCATTTTCCCTTAAAAGTATACACTGTATTTCTATTTATTTGCACTTTATTTTTAAGTTGTAAGCGATCAAATTTTGAGGTGCTGGAATTTAAACCGATCTCCAATTTTAATAACAAAACCAACGATTCTACTTTTATGATTTCGGCCGATTTAAATAATTCGGTTTTATACGGTGTTCAAATCCCAAGCGTTAAACAACTTCCAAATGGTAAGTTTATATTTGAATTTTTACTTAATAACCAGGGCTCTCCGCAACAATTTTTCTATAAACTGTATTATCAAAACGAATCGTATAAATGGCAGAACGGAGATTCTTTGGACGCGGAAAATTTTTATGGTAGTTGGGAAGAGGCTGAATTGGAATTTAAACCAACGCCTTTGATCGAAACCAACCTCTTGGTTAAGGATAGTTTTAAAATAATCGGAAATCCACGCGATGAAAAATTATATTATGGCGCCGATCCCGAAAAAACATTTATTAGCGATACCTTATTAACCCGCATAATTAAAAAAGTAAATTCCGAAAGCGATTGGGTAGAAAGTATAAAACAAAAAGCTAAAGTCAATAAAATTACAACCACCGAACAAACTTATTTGGAGGCGCTTTGGTCTATTGAAAATAATTTCCAAACCGACTCTTTATACAACAACCGTTTTAAGCGCAATCCACGAATGGGGAATTACAAATTCCTATTGGTGGTATGTAATGGCATCGGCTTATCAAAGATTGCCGACGAAGCGAAAAGCATTGGTAAAAAAAATTCAGCCGGAAATTTTATTAACCCATTTACTTATTTTTTAAATAACGAAGGAAAAAATTTAGAAGGCACAAAAGTGATCCTTGCAAAACAACAATTAGCTGTTAGCGCAAGTTTAGATCTTGGTGCCGGATTGTATGTAGATAAATTAAAAATCGGTAGTTCAAAAATTAATACGTCCGAATTAAAAAATAATTGTAATACCTCCGAGGACCTTCGCCACAAAGCTCAATTTTCGCAATATTTTCATCACATCAATAAATCTATTGAATTTGTTAATGTAAAAGAAATAAGAGATGTGATCGCCGAAAACTATACACGCGAACAATATCAAAACTTGATAAGTTCTTACGGAAAAACCAAAAATTTTGTTCATACCTATAGCAGTGTTACTGATTGCCCCTGCAAAACTGTTAGTTCAGATAGCGCAACCAAATCAATCACCATTTTTAATCCGGCCAATAAATCAAACGAATTTAAAAAAGAGCATGTTGGTGTTATTTCACGTATTGGTTTCACTTACGGTAAATGGCGGGCTAAAATAAAATTCCCGAAAATAATTAATGATAATAATGTATGGAACGGCTTAACTACTGCGTTTTGGTTAATTTTTCAAGCCGATGCTAAATGGAACATGCGCAGAATTTGCAAGGCTGATGTTGGTTATATACCAAAACATTTTCCTGATAAAGAAGAATCAGTAAAAGAAGCGCGACCACAAGTCACTTATTCCGAAATTGATTTCGAGATACTTAAAGAATCAAAATACTGGACCAAAGAAGCCTATAACTCCGGCGATAATTATCCAAAAGAAGACGCTTCAAAAAATAACGACCTTACTATTTGCTGTACAAATTGGGATATGGCTTGCCAGCAGCCTAAAGATTTTGTTATTGGTGTAAAGAAATTAAAAGTGGAAGGAAAAGAATATGAATTTTGCAGATGGAATTATTTTAATAAATTGGTAACATCTAAAGTTGCCGCGCCACACGCAGAAGTATTTAATGACGAGTATTATTATTTTGAGATCGATTGGCAGCCGCAACGTATTATATGGCGAATAGGAAAAGATAAAAATAACATGAGAGAGATCTGTCGCATGGATGGTAAAATGACGGCCATACCAAACAACCAAATGCTAATGGTCATGTCTCAGGAATTTCATTACCAAGAATGGTGGCCAACTGCCCCTTTCATGCAAAATTTTACACCGTTCCCTAAAAATAATTTAACAGGCAAGTTACTGGAGGTAGAAATTTATTAATGGTATTTAGTAGCATCATATTTTTACTTTACTTTTTTCCCGTAGTATTTATACTTTATTTTTTATTGAATAATAAAATAAAGAATGCTTTTTTATTGACTGTAAGCATTCTGTTTTATATGTGGGGAGCACCAAAATTTATTTTTGCCATTCTGCTTACAACCTGTATCGATTTCTTTTTGGTTAACACATTGCACAATGCCACATCCGAGAAAAGGAGAAAACTCTTTTTGATCCTTTCTCTAAGTTTAAATGTGAGTATGCTATTTTATTTTAAGTATTGTAACTTTTTTATCGAAAACGTTAATTCTTTTTTAGGGGTGCTTTCTTCTAGGCAAGTGTCGTGGACCAATATTATTTTGCCAATTGGTATTTCGTTTTACACCTTTGAGAGTTTAACCTATGTAGTGGATGTATACAGACGCGTGCATAAGCCCCTTACAAATTTTTGGGACTACCAACTTTATATTATTTTGTTCCCAAAATTAATAGCAGGTCCTATTATTCGTTACCACGAATTATCAGATCAAATACAAGGGCGAATTGGTAAAGAAACCATTGATGGCGTTCTCACCGGGTTTTACCGCTTTGTGATCGGCTTAAGTAAAAAGGTTTTAATTGCTAATACCATGGCTGCTTTTGCCGATCAGGTATTTCATTTAAAAATTACAGATTTAAATACACCTGTGGCTTGGCTTGGTATGTTTGCTTATACCTTTCAAATTTATTTTGATTTTAGTGGTTATAGCGATATGGCTATTGGTATGGGAAAAATGCTAGGCTTCAAATTCCCTGAAAACTTTGATAGTCCATACACTTCTTTAAGCGTTACAGAATTTTGGCGCAGGTGGCACATAACCTTGGGCGCATGGATGAAAAACTATTTATACATTCCATTAGGTGGTAATAAGGTAAATTCAAAAATGAAACTATTTTTTAATTTATGGTTGGTTTTTTTAATTTCCGGATTTTGGCATGGTGCTGCGTGGACCTTTATCTTCTGGGGAATTTATCATGGTTTATTACTTGTGGCCGAACGTTTAGTTTTATTAAAAGTTTATGCTAAACTTCCTAAAATTATTCCTCTACTGATTACATTTTTGTTAGTGTCTGTTGGCTGGGTATTTTTTAGAGCCGAATCGTTTAAGGATGGTGTTTTGTTTATTAAAAAACTGGCATCTTTTGATTTTGATATTAATTACATTTATGTAACTACAGAGTTAGTGGTTTATTTTTTCTTCGCTATTTTATTTTCATTTATCACATTAACACCTTTTGGAAAAAATTTACAAAACAGAATTTATTTTTCAAACTACACCTCTTTAGGCTATATTATAGCAACGCTTTGCAGTATTACGTTATTTTATTATTGCGTAGCCGCTATTTCATCCAGTACATTTAACCCATTTATATATTTTAGATTTTAAATGCAGGTAATATTAAAATATATATTAGGTTTTATAATAGGCATAGCGCTGTTATTGCCAATTCTGCAATCTAATTTTGAACTTTTTGAAATAGAACCTTTAGATGGAATTACTATTGCCGAAAAACCTAAGTTTAAAAATGAAAACTATTGGGATCTTTCTTGGCAAGAAAAATACACAACTTATTTAAATGATAATTTTGGTTTAAGGTCGTTGTTAATTCGGATTTATAATCAGGGGCAATTTGAATTGTTTAAAACCACAAAGGCTCCGGGAGTTGTAATAGGTAAACAAGGCGAATTATTTATTGAGTCCTATATTGACGATTATATTGGCAGGAATTTTATTGGTCATTCAAAAATAACTACTCAAGTTCAGAAAATAAAACTACTTCAAGATTCTTTGAAGGCTCGAGGAAAAGATCTAATAGTTGTATTTGCACCGGGCAAAGCTTCATATTATCCTGAATTAATTCCTGATCGATACATCAACAAGAAAAAAGACAGTTCGAATTATACCTCTTATGCAAAAACCTTTGTGCAAAGGGGTGTTAATTTTATTGATCTTAATAAATGGTTTTTCGAAAATAAAAATAAATTCAAACACAAGGTGTATCCAAAATATGGCACACACTGGAATCATTATGGTATGTGTTTGGGCTTAGATACTATTTTAAAATACATCGAAAAAAAGCGAAATATAAACATCCCTGATTTCGATTACTCGATCGTAAATTATAACACGGCCTTAAAAGGCAATGATTTTGATATAGGTGTGTTAACGAATTTATTAATGCCTATTGAGAAAGATGCAAACCCTTATCCTGTTTATAAATTTAAAACCAACACCAATAATGTAAAACCCGATGTTTTGGTGGTTGGTGATAGTTACTGGTGGTGCCCTGTTGGTGATAATTTGCCAAGTCGTTTTTTTAAGGAAGATGAATATTGGTTTTATAACAAAACTCAATTAATAAATAACGAAAAGCGCCAAGAAACAAAAGATATAAATTTAAGCGCTGCTTTGGCAAAACGCGATGTTGTTTTATTAATTGCCACAGAGGCAACATTTTATATGTTCCCTTACGGATTTACAGATAATGCTTATAAATTATATTGCCAGGATAATAGCAAACGATTAAACGAGATCATTAACGATATAAAAAAGAATTCAACTTGGCTGGCAAGTGTTGCAAAAAAAGCAGAAGAAAATTCTGTGTCGCTTGATGTGCAGCTTAAATTGGATGCGGAATATATTTTAAGCAGCGAAATTATTAGTCCAAAAGAAACAGTTGATCAAATAGCAGATCGAATTAGAAATGACGAAAACTGGATGAAAGAAATTAAGAAAAAAGCCGAAAATAATAATATCAGTATAGAACAGCAGGTTAAAGAAGATGCTCAGTGGACCTATGATAATAGCAAGTAGCTGTTGCAAAGAAGTTTAGCCTTATTAATCATCCATAATTTTGATGGACAGACCCCAGTTCTAAAAACACTATTTAACATTTCTATCTTCCTAAAAAACCCCCACTTTACTATATTTGTGTAACACTTAGGGTGTTTTTTTATTATTATCTTCAGTTTATGGAATTTGATAAAAAAAGCATCTCAAAATAAATGCAGAACTCAGAGAACATACTTATTCAAAAGCTCGACGAATTTATTCGCCGTTATTATAAAAACCAATTAATAAAGGGTATTCTTTATTCAAGTGGTATTTTGTTGGCCGCTTTTTTATCGGTAGTTTTTTTAGAATATTTTGGCGAGTTTAATACGATCATTAGGGGCACATTGTTTTTTAGCTTTTTGCTTTCCACCATTTTAGTACTCATAAATTACATTGCTATTCCAATACTTAAATTAAATAAAATTGGTCAGTTAATTTCTTATGACCAGGCAGCAACAATTATTGGTAACCACTTTACTAATGTGCAGGATAAATTATTAAACGTTCTTCAACTTCAATCTAATCAAATTTTAATTGGTTCAAGCGAATTGTTAGTAGCAAGTATCGATCAAAAAATTAATGAATTAAAACCTGTGCCTTTTACTACAGCAGTTGATATTAACGAGAACAAAAAGTATTTAAAATATGTGTTGCCATTGTTATTGCTAACAACAACTATTTTTATTATTTGGCCTCAGGTAATTACCAAAAGCACAAGGCGTTTAGTAAATTATCAAACGTATTACGAAAAGGAAATGCCTTTTCAGTTCACTATTCAAAACAAAAGTTTACAGGCTTTACAAACTCAAGATTACGATCTGGAAGTAAAAATAAACGGTAATCAATTACCTAACGAGGTTTTTATAAATATTAATGGCATCGAATATAAATTAGAAAAAGAGAACAATACCTTGTTTAAGTATACGTTCTCTAACCTTCAGGCAAACACTTTCTTTCAATTAGAGGCTGCCGGCTTTACATCAAAAGAATATGAATTAAAGGTGTTGCCAAAACCTACTTTAATGCAATTTAATCTGCAGTTAATTTATCCTTCCTACTTAAATAAGGCTAACGAAACCATCGCTAACACCGGCGACCTTCAAATCCCGCAAGGCACAAAGGTTAACTGGTTGTTTAATACCAAAAATACCGACGAGCTTCAAATAAAATTTACAGATAGTTTAGCCTACCCTAATAAGAATAACGCCAACCAATTTCAGTTCTCACGAAAATTCTTTCAAAGCAATAATTATACTATCAAAGCATTAAATCAATTTGTATTAAGCGCTTCCGATTCGGTTAACTATAGCATTAATGTCATTCCCGATCAATATCCAACCATTGATGTAAACGAAAAGCTAGATTCATTAAACCCCAAGAATATTTATTTTAGCGGACAAATTAAAGACGATTACGGATTTAATCGATTAAATTTTCATTACAAAAAATCGGGAACAGATACTTCCGGAAAATCCACCGAAACAAATGGAAGTTTTCCAATAACCATAAATAAAACACAAGTTGCACAACCTTATTTTTACTTTTTTGATGCGGCACAATTTAATTTACAACCCGGCGATAAAATAGAATATTATTTTGAGGTGTTTGATAACGACGGTGTAAACGGCTCCAAATCTGCTAAAACACAATTAATGGTGTTTAAAGCGCCAACTAAAGATGAGATAAACCAAAACACCGAAAAAAATAATTCAGAGATTAAAAAAGATCTTGAAGAAAGTATTAAGAAAGCAAACAACTTCAAAAAGATGTAAATGAATTATCGAAAAAAATTAACGACAAAAAACAATTAGGATACGAAGAAAAGAAGAAACTGGAAGATATGCTTAAAAAGCAACAAGAACTTCAAAATAAAATAGAAGAGATAAAACAAGAAAATCAGCTTAATAATAAACAACAGAACGAATTTTCGCAAACCGATGAGTCAATCATGGAAAAACAAAAGCAGTTAGAGCAATTGTTTGAAAATGTAATGACTCCCGAAATGAAAAAACTATTTGACGAGTTAAATAAAATGCTCGAAAAGTTAGATAAGAATGAAGTGCAACAAAAGCTAGAAGAAATGAAACTTTCTAATAAAGATATTGAAAAGGAATTGGACAGAAACCTGGAAGCCTTTAAACAATTGGAAGTTGAGAAGAAAATGCAGGATGCTATTGAAAAACTAGACGAGCTTAAAAAGAAAGAAGACGACCTGAATAAAGAAACTGAGAACAAAAAGGACGATAAGAACAAAGACGACAAAAGGCAGGACAAAAATGATAAGAACAAGGATGATAAAAATAAAGACGACAAGAATAAGGATTCAAATAAAGACGATAATAAAAAACCTGACGCTAAAGAATTAGAAAAGAAACAAGAAGACATAAAAAAACAATTCGAAGAACTTAAAAAAGATCTAAAAGAACTTGAACAAAAAAACAAAGAACTTGAAGAGCCAAATGCTTTGCCCAAGAATGAAGAGAAGCAAAATGAGATCAGCAAAGAAATGGAAAAAAGTTCTGATCAGTTAAGTAAGAACAATAAAAAAGATGCCGCCAAATCTCAAAAAAGCGCCAGCGAAAAAATGCAGGAAATGAAAGATGAGATGGAAAGCGCAATGATGGAAAGTGAAGAAAAGCAAGGCGAAGAAAATGCACAAGCTCTAAGACAAATCCTTGAGAATTTAGTAAATGTATCTTTTGCGCAGGAAGAATTAATTAAACAATTGCCAAAAACCCGAATTGATAATCCTTTGTATGTTAACATTCCTAAGCAACAAAATAAATTAAAAGACGATAGTAAGATCATTGAAGATAGTTTATTGGCTTTAAGTAAACGTGCCCCACAAATCAGCGCAGTTGTTAATCGCGAAATTAGTGCCATTAATTTAAACATGGCAAAAACCATTCAGGCTTTAGCAGATAGAAATACCGGTGAGGGAACCATGCGTATGCAAACCACCATGACCTCTGTAAATAATTTAGCCCTGTTGCTAAACGAGTCGCTTGAGCAAATGCAAAAGCAAATGAAGCAGCAACAAAAGCAAAAAGGTAATGGCGGTAAATGCAAAAAACCCGGTTCAGGCAAAGGGGCAAAACCATCCGATAAGCCGAGTATGCAATCTATGAAACAATTGCAGGAACAATTAAATAAGCAATTGCAGCAAATGAAAGAGGCCATGGAAAAAGGCCAAAAACCCGGGGATAAACCGGGAGAAAAGCCAGGGGATAAAAAAGGTCAAAAACCCGGATCCGGTCAAAATGGAACCAGTGGTATGATGATGCCGGGAAATAGTGAGCAATTAGCTAAAATGGCAGCGCAGCAAGAGGCTTTAAGAAGACAAATGCAGCAAATGATGGATAAATTAAAAAATAAGGGCAAAAATCCCGGTGGCGATATTGCCGATTTAATGGAACAAACCGAGAAAGACCTTGTAAATAAGCGTCTTACAAACGAAACCATGAAACGCCAGCAGGATATTTTAAGTAAATTACTCGAAAGTGAGAAAGCAGAGCGGGAACGCGAGCAGGATGAGCAGAGGAAAAGTAATGAAGCAAAAAATCAAATTTTAAGCAACCCTAATCAATTTTTAGAGTATAAAAGGGTCAAAGAGAAAGAAATGGAGTTGTTAAATACGGTTCCGCCAAGTTTAACGCCCTATTACAAAGAAAAAGTAAATAATTATTTTAACGGTGTAAATAAATAATGATTCCAGCAAGGAACGAGACTTTGAAGATAAACTCAAAGCCGGACAATATGAGATTAGTGGAGCGTTTGATCGACGATGTTTGTCAGGTGTTTGATGTACACGAAGATAGTTACGGCAACATTTTAATCGCCGTTACTGAGGCGGTAAACAATGCTATGTATCATGGTAACCAAAACAACCCCGATAAATTCGTGAACATTGGTTTTCAAAATTCAGATAAACAATTAATTTTTTCTATCAGCGACGAAGGTAATGGATTTGATTATTTAGGCTTACCCGATCCAACCGACCCTGCAAATATTGAAAAAATAAGCGGAAGAGGCGTTTTTTTAATGAAAAATCTGGCAGACTCTATTGAGTTTGAACACAATGGACAAACGGTTAAGTTGGCATTCAATAATTAACTGGTTTTCTATTTCGTCCCTACGGGACTTATCAAATTAATCCCATTTTCTATAAATAGTTGACTCCTAACGGAGTCTTTTTTTTGTTTACAATAGTGTTTAGGAAGGTCTAATTTTTTACAGCGCGTGGCTTTGGCAAGGCGCTGGGCGTGTGGTGGCGTGAATTAATTTTTTAAAGAAAATCATCGAGGGCGCTTGTCGTTTAAAAATCTTTTCTTCGCTGATTCATGTATGCAAAGAATTTTTTACTTCGATAGATTTTCTTGGAAAATTAAAAGCGGGCAGACAGATCGCCTTGCCTTTTGCCGTATTTTATCCTGAGCGCTAGTCGAAGGGTTTCGACTAAGGAAAAGTAGGAGAAAAAGATATTAAATAGAACTGTTTTAAACAAGCCAACTTATTATGTGAAAAAAACAGAAATTCCTTTTTTACCCTTTATAAAACAGATCTTTGGTAGTATATTTATACAGTGTATTTTAAAATATTTCTTCGTTTAATGTTAATATGAAGATCTGTCATCCTGACGCAGGAAGGATCTAATAAATAGATTTCTCCTATCGTCGAAATGACAATTTGGATTTTTAATTGTTGAGATGCGTTTATTTATTAAAAGAAAACTATTTAAATATAATGTAGTAAAAAAATGAATTTTTTCTCTAAAATATTTCTTTCATTTTTAACTGTAGTTTTTTTACAGTCGCTTGTCTTTGCGCAAAAACCTACTAATAATCACGATAAATTAGCGCTTCAATACTTCGAGCAAAAAGAATTTGAAAAAGCTAATGAGTATTTTGAAGGACTTTATGATAAAAATCCCGAAGGTTGGTACACCTATTATTTTAAAAGTTTACTGGGCGCAAAAGATTATTCAAAAGCCGAAAAGATCACTAAAAAACAATTAAAACAAAACAAAAATAATGTTTACTTATATGTTTATTTAGGCAGAGTTTATAAAATTCTAAACGAAGAAAAAAAAGAAAAAGACGCTTACGAAAAAGCAATTAAAGAATTAGTAGCCATTCAACCTTATCTTCAAAATGCAGCAAATGCTTTTATTGAAGATGGTTTGTTTGACTATGCTATTGACGCTTATAACAAAGGGAGAAAAGCCACTCCCGATTATCCTTATTTTTACGAGCGTGCCGATATTTATAAGCAGAAGAACGATCTAAAGGCAATGATCAATGAATATTTAGATGCTTTAGAGTTTAGAGATTCTGAAATACAAACCGTTCAAGGTAACCTTCAAAACTCTTTAGGTTACGATGATCAGGAAGGCGGCATTAATAATCCATTATTAAAACAAGAACTTCAAAAAAGAATCCAAAAAAATCCTGATAAAATAAGTTTATGCGAATTTTTAATTTTTATTCAAAAGCAACAAAAAGATTTTGATGGCGCTTTTGTGCAATCAAAGGCATTAGATAAACGTTTAAAAGAAGATGGCAATCGTATTTTTGAGTTAGCGAAAATTTGCACCAGCAATCAAAATTGGGATGCAGCAAAACGTTGTTACGATTATATCGTAGAAAAAGGACCAAACAATTTGTATTACGATGCCGCAATTATTGATGGGATAAATGTTGAATATTTAGCAATAACACAAAAACAACAGCCTACACAAGAAGAATTAACTGCGCTGGAACATAAGCTGGAGCAAGCAAACGGAAAGTACAAGCAGAGTTTTTTAAACGCGCAGATAATTAGGAATCTGGTATCGTTAAAAGCATTTTATTTAAATAAGGGAGATGAGGCCATTAAGCTCTTGCAGGCGTTTGTTGATCAATCAGGGATGGATGCTTTAGCAAAAGCAGAATACAAAATTTTGTTGGGCGATATTTATATTTTAAAAGGAGAAATTTGGGAAGCTTCATTATTGTATTCGCAAGTAGAAAAAGATTTTAAATACGAAGCAATAGGGCAGGAAGCAAAATTCAGAAATGCAAAATTAAGTTTTTATGCCGGCGACTTTGCTTGGGCAAAAACACAGGCCGATGTTTTAAAAGGCGCCACCACAAAATTAATTGCGAACGATGCATTAAATTTATCTTTAATAATTACAGATGCTATTGGGGTTGATACTAACGATCTGCCTTTGCGCTTATATGCAAGTGCAGAGTTAATGGTGCTGCAACATAAATATAAAGAAGCCATTTTGCGTATGGATAGTATAAATTTATTATTCAGCACTAATACTTTGGGCGATGATATTAATTATTCTAAAGCACAAATTTATTCCTCGCAAGGAAAATACGCAGAGGCAGAAGCCATGTATAAAAATATTTTAGAATATTATCCAACGGAATTATATGGCGATGATGCGCAATTTAAATTAGCAGAATTGTACGATAAAAATTTGAACGATAAAGAAAAAGCAAAAAAGGCGTATCAGGATGTATTAACTAATTACCCCGGAAGTGTATTTACCGTAGAAGCCCGCAAACGTTATCGTGAGCTCCGTGGCGACAACTTGAATAATTAATTTTTTATCGAATGTTATTTTGGTCTTTTGCAGAGATAGCTCTTGGCTGAGCTAGGCGTCTAGTATATTAGTCATGCAGATAAGCGCTTAAACACACACCGGTTTTACTTTCGCTGTCTCTAAGTCGCGAAAGTAAAAATCTCCTTCAAAAGGTCATAGCTCCCGATAGCTATCGGGATTGGTTACTTTTGCGCGCCAAAAGTGACAAAGAAAATATCAAAAATTTAAGGTGTTGTAAAGGTTTTAGGCATATGGTTATTCTATCCTTGCATTCAAAGCCTTTAGCAAGGCATTAGCTTTTAATAAACATTCATCATATTCTTTTTCAGGATCGCACAAATGAGTAATAGCGCTGCCAACAGCAATAGATAAACGTTTTGTTTTTTGGTTATAAAATATACAGCGTATGTTTACCGCCAAGGTAAAATCTTCATTTTCATCTATCACACCCATTGCACCCGAATAAAAATTGCGATCAAAGTCTTCAAACTCATCTATCAGTTCCATAGCGCGTAGCTTTGGGGCACCCGTCATACTTGCCATTGGGAAGGTAGCATCTATTATTTTTTCAAACGAAGTGTTTTCTTTTAATTCACAATTCACCGTGCTTACCATTTGGTGCACGGTTTCAAACGTTTCAATATTATACAACTTGTTTACCTTAACGGTTCCTTTTTTTGCCACTTGCGAAAGGTCGTTACGAGCCACATCAACCGCCATTACATTTTCGGTACGCTCTTTTAAATTATTAAATAAATTTGTTTTTAATAATTCATCTTCTTCTAAAGTTTTCCCACGCTTGGCAGTTCCTTTAATTGGTTTTGTATAAAGTAAATTGCCTTCCTTTTTTAAAAATAATTCGGGACTGGCGCTTATAATAAAATCGTCATTTAGTTTTACTAAACACGCATAGGGGGCTTTACTAATTTGGTTAAGTTTTGTAAAAATAGTAATAGGGTCTATTTCTATATTCTCTGCAAAAAACTCTATGCAATAATTTATTTCGTAGATGTTGCCTTGCTGTATGTGTTGTTTAAGAGCAATTAAATTTTTTATGTAATTTTCTTTACTTGTTTTTGATTGCAGCACAATAGACTGTTGTGGCATTGTTGGCTCCGGCAAATCAATGTTTGATTGTTTAATTATTTCAAAAAATAACTGATCCGGATCTTTTGTTTGGGGGTTTTGGTAGGGGAGTATCACAAAAGATTTTTTTTTGCGATCAATTGTAGGAATAAGCTCAAATAGCTGCCCTGAATGAACTTTATCACCGCTGAGGTTAAACAAAAAACAATTTAAATTGTTAAAAAGTGTGTTCACACCGTAAAATTAACAAATAATTAGGCCGAATTTGAAATAATACTTTGCAGACCTCATTGAAATAATATTTTTATTCGTTAACTTTAAGACTATATTTTATTTAAATAAAAAAATTCAACATAAACTAAAAAAACAATTAATTATTATTTAAATCTTAAGAAATGAAAAAAAACATAGTTTACTTTTTAATTTTTATTTCAACATTTTCGTTTGCACAAAATGTTGGTATTAATGGTACCGGGGCTGCGCCTAATACAAGCGCTATGTTAGATGTTGCTGCAACTAATAAAGGTGTTTCCTTTCCAAATGTCGCTTTGGTTTCTGAAACTGACGCAGTTACTATACCTACGCCAATGACAGGACTGATGGTATATAACACTACTGCAACAATGCCTTGCGGAACCGGGTTATATTTTAATAATGGCACACCCGCAGCACCGAGATGGGTTTGTTTTACTAAAACAGTGAGAAATTTTCATGCGTTTAATTCTGGCCAGAGAGCTTCTGTCACCTCAAACGTGCCGACTTTGCAACCGGGATGTACTTTCACATTTATTGTTCCTGCGGGGCAAATAGCTGATTTAAAAATTGACGCTATCATTGGAGGAAACAATACAACTACAGGAGCTACGGATAGAACAATAGTAGATGCAATTATTTATCAAAACGGAACTTTTTTAGCGCAAGGTGGATGGAATAGAGTAAGTTGCAACAATAGTTCTGGCGGAGGAAATGCTTTTTTTACAACCTCAATGACAACATGGTCGAGCGGATTAACTGCTGGCACCTATACTATTAATTTAATGACCGCTAGATTTAGCGGCAACACCCCTGTCAATATCGGTGGTAATTGTGCTTTGGATACTGATTGTGGAGAAATACACGGGACTTTATATTATAGATAATTTTTTATTAAAACATGAAACATTTATTTTTATTAGGTCTAATATTTTTTTTCGGGAGTTTAAAGTCTCAGACTACAAATTCTAATGCAAAAAATGCGATAGGATTAATAGATAATGCTGGCGTATTACCTGCTGATACGACAAATTTCATAAGTTTAAGAAAAAATGAAATGCCTGCAGACGAATCTAAAAATAAAAGTGAGAAAGAATATTTTATTAATAATGCTAAAATTAAAGTTGGATCTAGCAAAAAAACTGAGAAAAAATGAAACGAATTTTAGTAATATTTTTCTTGAGCAACCTTGTAAATGTTTTCTCTCAAGGAATCATAAACAACGGTGCGAGAATTGTTTTTTCTGGCGCTGCACACGTTTATATTGATGGTGGAACTAATGGTGATTATTTAAGTCAGGCCGGCGGTCTTGTTCACCCTAGTGCAACCGGAAATATTTGGATGGAGGGAGATTGGACAAACAACTCTGCTAATACAGGTTTCTTTTCTGATAATGGTACCGTAAATTTAAATGGTGCTAACCAAACTATTAATGGAACAAATTCAACTACGTTTAATAATCTTACCTTATTAGGTTCGGGTGTTAAAACACAAAATTTAAATACGAGTGTTGGTGGTGTTGTAACTACAAATGGTGTTCTTTCTGTGGGTAACGTGATCTATAATTTAAATTCTTTCATTCTTACAATAACTAATCCATTAGCCGCAGCTGTAACTTCCGGTACCGGATACATATTAAGTGAAACTAATGCCGCAGTTAACCCAAGTATTATGCGTTGGAATATGGGAACAAACGTTGGTGCACACGTTTATCCTTTTGGTGTTGCAGGATTACAGATCCCTTTTACGTTTAATAAAACTACAGCCGGCGCATCTAATATTGATGTTTCTACTCGTGCAACCGGAGCCTCTGATAATTTACCATGGGCAGGAGCAAGTAATTTTGGTGGAGTAACTTTTTTTTATTGTCCAAATAATTTATTGTCAGGTAACCCTTGTGCAACTAACTCGGTAATTGATAGATGGTGGGATATTACACCTACCGCCGCAGTTACAGCTAACTGTACTTTTAGTTATAGAGGAATAGAAAATACGTTAAACGCTCCCTATAATGCAGGTAATATTGGCGCTCAGTGGTGGGACGGTTCTGCCTGGAATTTAAATAACGCCACAACCGGCAGTGCTGCAGCCGTTGTTGCGGGGGTTGGCGCTGTTACAGCAAATGGCTTGAATCAATTTTGTCCGTATGTTCTTTCTTCAGTAACGATCCCGCTTCCTATTGAGCTGGTTGATTTTTCGGCTTCTTGCGAAGGAGATTCGAAAGTGGTGTTGAACTGGAGTTCTGCAACTGAACGAAATGGAGCTTTCTTTAATGTGATGAATAGTAGTGATGGCTTGCATTATACAAAAATTGCTTCTGTAAGCGCAGTAGGTAATTCCTCTTCAATAAACAACTATTCATATGTGGTTGAAAACAAAAAAAGTTTTGGTAATTATTATTTATTAAAAATGATCGATGCTGATCGGTCTTACAAAAACTCTAAAAGTATTTATGTAAGTGATGATTGTAATTTGCAAGAAAGTGAGCCAAACATTTTTTATAATCAGCAAAGTGGAATTGTAATTTCCTCAACCAGTAAAGACGCTACGAGTTATACATTAAACATTATCGACGCGGCTGGCAGACTAGTAAGAACTGAGTCGTTACCGATCAAACAAGGTTTTAATAATATTGTGGTTGATGCGGAACTTGCCTCGGGTGTTTATCTGGTAAATTTATTTTTCAATAACGGTAAATTAATAACCAAAAAAATTCCGGTGTATTAATTCAGTATTCGTTAAATTTCTCCTATCCAACTATAACTAAATAACCTTCGTTTTATACGGTAGTCTTTATTTAATTTTTTAAAAGAGAAATTTTCAAAAATTAAGTTCACCTGGTTTTCTGTTAACGCTAAGGCATCATTTAAGCTTACTCCGGCCTTTTGCACATACCAACTCTGGCACATTAAATTATTTAATTTCTCGTTGTTGGTTATGCTTTGTTCTAATGCCGAAGCCTCTAAGTTTACAGATTCAAATTTACCTCGGGCGTGAGGATGATCCAATCCTAATATGTGACCCAATTCATGTGGAATAGTTCTTTTATTTATGCCGGAGTTAATAGAGTCTAAATGTTTTGGATTTAGTTTAATTAATAAGCCGCCAAAATCTGCTTCGGCAACATTATCATTTGTAACATTTGAACTTATGGATATTACCAGATTATTATGCAGCGCTTTTAATTTGTACTCGTAAAGTGGTTTTACCAAAACATTAGCCTTTAATTCAATTTTTCCGAAGGTGCCCGAATAAACAGATTCAATTTGTTTTTTTATCGAAGCGGCCAAAACAAAAAGATTTAAATTGGCATTGCTTGTTTTATTAATAAGATAAATTTCAAAATTAAGAGTAATTAAATTCTCCTTTCGCGTTACAGATAGCATATATCTATAAAATTAGAAAATTAGTCTTAATTTTACAGTATGCGTATTGGTTTATTTTTCGGTTCGTTTAATCCTATTCATATCGGGCATTTGGCTCTTGCTAATTATATGGTTAACTATACCGAAATGCAAGAGGTTTGGTTAGTGGTTAGTCCGCATAACCCATTAAAAAAGAAAAGTCAGTTGTTAAACCAAAACGATCGTTTGCATTTAGTAAATCTTGCGCTTGATTTTCATCCAAGCATAAAAGCCAGCAATTTTGAATTTGATCTTCCTCAGCCTTCTTACACCATTAATACACTTGTGCGTTTAAAAGAAAAGTATCCTCAACATGAGTTTAGTTTAATTATGGGTCAGGATAATTTAACCTCTTTCAATAAATGGAAAAATTACGAAGAGATCCTAAAACGAAACCACATTTATGTTTATCCTCGGCCAAATTGCGGGCCAAGTGAATTTGACGAGCATCCAAACATTCATATTACTGGAGCGCCAGTAATGGATATTTCGTCTACATTTATTCGCAATGCCATTAAAGAAAAAAAAGATGTACGGTTTTTCACTCATCCAAAAGTCTGGGAAGAAATTGATACGATGAATTTTTATAAGAAGTAAACTTCTGTCATCCCGACATAGGAGGGATCTGCGACGAGATGCTGCCATGTTAAAGCAGCGCAGATGCAGACGCTTCTCGACAACGCTCGAAATGACAAAGATTAAAGTTGATCCGTAAACTCTGTTACCAATTTAAAAACATCCACATAATCTGTTAGCGGTAACGTTTTCGCTACATCATAAACATCATGGTAGGCTTTTATGCCACCCAGGGTGTAAATAAAAAAACATGGCACACCTGCTTCCGAGAACCAATAATGATCACTATTTGAGGCTTTGCCGCGGCGTTTGATCTCTTTAACAAGATTTTTTTCTTTATTGATAGATTCTAATAAACCAAATTGTTTTTCAAATGTGTAGCCATTAACAACCATTATGCCTTCGTCTCCGGTGCCTAAAAGATCAAAGTTTACTAAGAATTTTATTTTTTTAAGATCCACCACTTTGCTTTCAACAAAATACTTAGAGCCTAATAGTCCTGCTTCTTCACCCGCAAAGAAAATAAAAAGAGTTTTGTACTTAGGTGGGTTTTTGGTGTAATATTTTACCAAGTTCAATAATACACTTACGCCGCTGGCATTATCATTGGCTCCCGGAAAGAAGGTAGCCTTTCCCATTCCACCCAAATGATCGTAGTGTGCAGAAAAGATCACCATGGTATCGTTGTTTGTTTTTCCGGGAATATAGCCGCAAATATTTTTATTGATGTATTTAGTAAGAACTTTACTTTCAATATTTACCTCTATGTTATTTAAAGCACTCGTGGTTCTGTTGTTTAACACTTCAATGTTGCAAGCAGAGAGAGAGTTGGTTGCAACACTGTAAGTGAGTTTTTGTTTTACTTTTACAGTTAAGGGAATTAAACTGTTATTTGCAATATAGGTTGCACTGTCTTTTTTTTGAAGACTGAATTTTCCTTTAAGAGTCGTACTTTCCGGGCTTACCAAATAATCTATTCCGGGTTTTAAAAGTTTGTTGTTCAGTTTAACTACCACTTTATCTGGAAAAGTGTTTACATTAAATTCAAACCATTGAAAATACCCGGTTGAAAAAAATGGAATTGCTTGATTGGCTTTTAGCTCGCTTGCAATGAATTTTGCCGCCTCATCTAGGCCGTTATTTAAATAACCTCTGCCAAAATATTTTTTCGACGTTAAAGTTTTAATTACTCTGCGTGCATATGTGGTGTCTTGGGCAAAAGAAAAATTACATGCAAATAAAAAGGAAATGAAAAAAAATAGTACACGCATTAATGGAAACGTTTTTTTGAAAGGGTAAAAAAGTAGGTAACCACTTCGTGATCATCATTCCAATTGTATAACGATTTTAAACTATTTAAATAAATTTCAGTGTCAGCCCATGTTTTTAATGCGCCTAATTGCTCAATGGCAACATTATATTCAGAATGATTTTGTTTAAAAAGCTCATTAATTAAACGAAACTTATCATTTATTCCAATTGTAAATGGCGAAATGGTTTTTGTTTCAGGTTTAATTTCCAATCCAATTGCCTCCAAAAATGGTTGAGCTACTTCAGCTTTTTCATCTTGTTTTGGAGGGGTTACCGCTTCTGGACTTGGCGCTTCTGTATTTTGTTGAAGGGCACTTTTTTCGCTCACTTTAGCATGAATACTGAAACTCGGTGATATTTCTTTATTTGCTTTATTATACTTATAAACCGCTAAATTTTCCTGCAATTGGGTTAATTGCTGTTGCAATTTTTCACAATTATCAACAGATGGCTGAATAGTCTCGTCAACAAACAGTTCAAGCGTTGGTGCCAGATCGTTTATTTGTGATTGTATTTTATGTAAGACTTTTTCTAAAGACATTTTTTGTGGATATTTATAACTAAATATAATTTGATTTTGCCACATCTTACACTACTTTTAAGTTTTGTTTTTAACGCCTTTTAAACAATGTTTTTAGAGACTACAAATAATGATCGTAAACGTGGCTGGATAGAAGTTATCGTTGGCAGTATGTTTTCTGGTAAAACCGAAGAGTTGATCAGGCGATTAAGAAGGGCGCAATTTGCAAAACAAAAAGTTGAGATCTTTAAGCCTACCGTTGACACGCGCTATGACGAATTTAAAGTAGTAAGTCATCAAGGAATAGAAATTCATAGCACACCTGTTCCTTCAAGCGCAAATATTTTATTATTGGCAAATGATGTAGATGTTGTTGGAATTGATGAAGCGCAATTTTTTGATAATGAACTTCCATACGTTTGTAATCAGTTAGCGGATAGAGGTATTCGGGTTATTGTTGCCGGTTTAGATCTAGATTACACCGGTAAGCCTTTTGGGCCAATACCAAATTTAATTGCAACGGCAGAATATGTTACAAAAGTACACGCTATTTGTATGCAGTGCGGCAATTTGGCATACGTAAGTCATCGTAAAACAAATGAAGAAAGTTTAGTACTTCTTGGCGAAACTGAAAGCTATGAACCTTTGTGTCGCCATTGCTTTAATAAGAGCTTTAAAAAATAAAAAGATTATGTACAACCTGCAACAAATAGCAGAGATCACGGGTGCTAAATTAAGCGGAAGCTCAATTCATAAGGTAAGGTATTTTTTAAATGATAGTCGCGCGCTTCAATCTCCTGCTGACAGTATTTTTATTGCACTTAAGACTTCTCGTAATAACGGACATAATTATATTGTTGATTTGATAGAAAGAGGAGTAAGATCTTTTTTAATTCAGGAAAATGAATTTGATGTTTCTAAATTTAAAAATAGTGATGTTTCTTTTATTGTTTCAAAAGATCCTTTAAACGCTATTCAAACCCTTGCAGCCTATCATCGCAAACAATTTACTATTCCGGTAATTGGAATAACCGGTAGTAACGGAAAAACAGTGGTAAAAGAATGGTTGTATCAATTATTAAAATCTAATTTTTCTATTTGTAGAAGCCCAAAAAGTTATAATTCACAAATTGGCGTTCCTTTAAGTGTTTTAAATTTAGATCACACACACACCTTGGCCATTTTTGAAGCAGGAATTTCTTTGCCTAACGAAATGGATACCCTAACGGAAATCATTAACCCTACCATTGGTGTCATCACCTCCATCGGGTCTGCTCATGATGAAGGTTTTGAAAGCAAAGAGCAAAAGGTATCTGAAAAATTAAAATTGATAAGTAATTGCGATAAAAAGATAATTAATGGTTTACATAAAGATCAGGTTCCTTCCTCATTAATAAAAAACTCTATTTTTGTTTCTGAATTTGATGATGCCGATCTGAAAATTAAATACTCTGATGAAAAATTAGAGTTAAATAGCGTCACTACAAATTATTTTTTTAAAATACCTTTTTCAGACAAAGCCTCTGTTTTAAACGCCTCCACTTGCGCTGCAGTTTTATTGCAATTGGGTTTTAAAGAAACAGACATCGCACAGCGCTTAGCTTTATTGCAACCCGTAGCTTTACGATTGGAAATTAAAACCGGGATAAACAATGCATTAATTATTAATGATTATTATAATTCAGATATTGAATCAATTAAAATTGCTTTAAATTATTTGTTGCAACAAAATCGTCGCCAACGAAAAATTGTAATTGTTTCAGATCTTGAGCAATCCGGAATTTCGGCAAATACGCTCTACAAGCAATTAGCCGACCTTTTTTCTCAAAATAAAATAGATCTGGTAGTTGGTATTGGAAAAGAGATCGGTAACTACAAACCCTTGTTTAAATCGAATTCATTATTTTTTAATGATACTCATAGTTTTATCAACCAATTTAAATTAATTAATTACCAATTTGGTGAGGCGAGCATTTTATTAAAAGGTGCGCGCAGTTTTGGTTTTGAGAATATTGGGAGAATACTTCAGTTAAAAAGTCACGATACGGTTTTTGAGATCAACTTAAATAAACTGATAGATAATGTAAATTATTATAGATCCTTAGTTGCAAATGATGTAAAAATAATGTGCATGGTTAAGGCCATGGGATATGGCAGTGGAGGCGCAGAGATCGCCAAAACATTGCAGCACATTGGTGTAAATTATTTAGCAGTGGCTTATGCGGATGAGGGTGTTGAATTAAGACAATCACAGATCACTTTACCCATCATGGTAATGAGTCCTGAGGAAGATGCGTTGGAAGATATTATCAATTATCAGTTAGAGCCTGAGATCTATAGTTTTAAGGTGTTGCATGCTTTTGTAAAAAAATTAGATGCGCTAGGCATTACAGAATCTTACCCTGTGCATTTAAAAATTGATACCGGCATGCATCGTTTAGGTTTTGAAGAACAAGATCTAGAGAGATTGGCAGCAGATCTAAAAAACTTGCCACAGATAAAGATCAGATCTGTTTTTTCTCACTTAGTTGGATCTGATAGCGAAAGTTTAGATGATTTTTCAAGAAATCAGATCGCGATTTTTGAAAAAGCATTTACACTATTTGAAACAGCCTTAGGCTACCCGGTATTAAAACATATTTGTAATTCTGGCGGCATTACTCGTTTTAAAAATTCGCACTATAATATGGTACGCCTTGGTATTGGCATGTACGGTGTGGGGGTTAATATTTCCGAACAAAATAAATTAGAAAACGTTGGTAGCTTAATTACACGAATCAGTCAGATTAAACATGTAGACAAAGACCAAACCGTTGGGTATAGCAGAAAAGGAAAATTAGAAAGAGATACAAAAATCGCCACCATTCCTATTGGTTATGCGGATGGTTTTGGCAGACTATTGGGTAATGGAAAACACGGTGTTTATATAAATAATCAATTCTGCAAAACCGTTGGTAATATTTGCATGGATATGTGTATGATCGATATTACAGATATTAATTGCTCAGAAGGTGATGAGGTGGTGATCTTTGAAAATGTAGAACAAATTAATGCCTTAGCCAAAGCATTAGACTCTATCTCATACGAAGTTCTAACCAGCGTTTCTGCGAGAGTGAAAAGGGTTTATGTTCAGGAGTAATAGTCGCCGATGTCACTTCGAGCGGAGTCGAGAAGTGGGCGTTGAGTTTCGTTTCTGTTTAACTTGACCTAGATATCACTTCTCGATACAAATTTTTGCAAAATGCAAGCAAAAATTCACTCGAAGTGACATCGCTAAAAATTAGTCTCAATTTGCGATGACGCTTATTTCTAAATGCGCTCCTTTTGGTAATGCTTTTACTTCAATGGTTTCGCGCGCAGGAGGATTTTCCGGAAAATATGTTTTGTACACATCATTTACTTTCGCGAAATTTTTAAGATCGGTCAAATAAATTGTTGATTTAGAAATGTTATTCATTTTCATTCCTGCTGCTTCAACAATTGCTTTTATATTATTTAAAACCTGTGTGCATTCATTTTCAATGGAGGTTGAATCCATTGTGCCGTCAGTTCTTAACCCAATTTGTCCTGAAACATAGAGTGTACCATTTGTTTTTATAGCCTGACTAGACGGGCCAATTGGCGCCCGGGCCAGTTTAGTATAAATAACTGCTCTTGGATCTTTATTTGTAAAGGCAACTAATAAAATAATTATACCCGCAGCTATGCTTATTTTTTTTATCATAC